>JAFGNC010000514.1 GCA_016927175.1 Gammaproteobacteria bacterium
ACATCGCGGGGCTGTCGTGGCCGATCGCGGTTCTGCTCGGCGCGATGCTGATCATCACGGGGCCGACGGTGATTCAGCCGCTGCTGCGGGAAGCCAAGCTGTCGCGGCGGCCGGCCGCCTATCTTCGCTGGGAGGGCGTGCTGAACGACGCGATCGGCGCGGTGCTCGCGGTGCTCGTCCTCGAAGCGCTGCTCGCGCTCGGCGCGCGCGGTGAGGTTCCGAGCACGCTGCTCGCGGTCCTCGCGAGCCTTGCGCTCGGCACGCTGGCGGGCGCCGGTCTCGGCATCGGCGCGGCGTTCCTGACGCGCTTTCTGTTCATTCGCGACTACGCGCCCGAGTTTCTGAAGGCGCCGATCGTGCTGGCCGTCGCGCTGCTGATCTACGGCATGACCGACCTCGTGCAGCCGGAGGCGGGCCTGATCGCGGTCGCGCTCTACGGCGTCGGGCTCGCGAACATGGATCTGCCGGAGATCGAGGATCTGAAGCGGTTCAAGGAAGGGCTCAGCGTGTTTCTCGTCTCCGGCCTGTTCATCGTGATCACGGCGAATCTTCCGCGCAGTGTTTTCGCCGAGATCGGCCTGCCGGAGCTCGCGTTCATCGCAGCGATGCTGCTGCTCGTGCGTCCGGCCGCGATGATGCTCGCGACGATCGGCTCGGACATGTCGTGGCGGGAACGGCTGTTCGTCGCGTACATCGCGCCGCGAGGCATCGTGGTCGCGGCGCTCGCCGGGCTCGCGACGGCGCTGCTCGCTGATTCCGTCTACGAGGACGCGGACCTGATTCTGCCGCTCGTGTTCTCGATCATCGTGGCCACCGTCGTGCTGCACGGCGTCGCGATGGCGCCTTTCGGGCGCCTGCTCGGCCTCGCGGCTCAGCCGCGGCCCGGGCTGATCATCGTCGGCGCCAATCCTTGGACGACCGCGTTCGGCGAGTGCCTGCGCAGGCTCGGCACGCCGGTGCTGCTCTGCGACCAATCCATGGACGCGCTGCGCGAGGCCAGGGATCTCGACATGCCGACCCACGAGGGGCACATGCTGGCGCCGTCCGCGGAAGATCCCGACACGCTGAAGGACTACGAGATCCTGCTCGCCGCTACCGCCAACGACGCGTTCAACGCGCTCGTGTGTCTGCGCTTCTCGACGGAGCTCGGCGCCCAGCACGTCTACCAGACCGGCTTCGGCGGTGCGGCCGCGGGTCTCGATCTGCATCGGCAGTGGCGCGGCAAGCTGCTGATCGGCCCCGACATGACGATACGCGCTCTGCTCGATCGGCTCGAGGCGGGATGGGGGTTCGGCGTCGAGAACCTCGACGAAGAAACCGACTCCGGCGGGGCGCTCCGCCCGGATCCGGAGCACCGCCTGCCGGTGGCGCTGCTGAAGCCGAACGGAGAGCTTCTGCTCGCGTCGCCGGAGGGCGAACTGTCCTCGGCAGTACGCGGCAGGCTCGTGGTATTCGCGCCGGTGCGCGTTTCCGGTTGATCTGCGACAGCCTCTGCGTCATGACGCACCGCCGGCACGAGCGTGTTGTTCCCGGATGCAAAACCTGCCTTGGCGCAGGCGTGCCGTCGCGCTAGGATGCGGTCAGGGTTGGAGTATCGCAGGGGGAGGGATGATCCGATCGAAATCGACACGCGCAGCATGCGCGGTGACCTTTGCGGCGCTGGCGCTCGGAGCGGGCGTGACGGCGTCGGCGCACCACTCGTTTGCTCCGTACGAGGAAGAGCGCCAGATCGCGTTCACGGGCACGGTCACGGACTTCCAGTGGACGAACCCGCACGTTTACATCGAGATCGATGCAGTCGACGAGAACGGCGAGACGCGGCACTGGCTGATCGAGTGCGCGAACCCGGGCATCCTGAATCGCGTCGGCTGGAAGTGGAACATGATCGAGGAGGGCGACGAGATCACCGTCATCGTGTCGCCGCTCCGGAACGGTGAGCCCGGCGCGCTGCTGAAGGCGGTGCGGCTTGCCGACGGCTCGGAATTCGACAACGGCGGCCCGGCCGGTCCCGCCAGAATCGCGTTCGACGGGACGGCGCTCGAATGAGCGCGCGAATCAGGATCGCGCCGCGCACGGCGGTGAGGAGTTCGGCAGCGGCTGCGCTGCCGGTGATGGTCGGCGCGCTGCTTTGCGCGGCGCCGGCCGCGGCGCAGGATCTCGAGGAGGCGCCGGCCGCCGCACCGCAAGCTTCCACGGTCAAGGGCATCAACGGCTCGTGGGAGCGCTTCCCGTCGGCCTTCAGCGGGCTCGGGTCGGAGACCGAGAGCGTTCCGCCCCCGCCCGATCCGATTCCGGACCCGCCGCTCAAGCCGCAGTACCTCGAGGCCTGGCGGGAGGAGCGCGCGCGCATCGAGGAGCTGACGGAGCAGGGTCTGCCGCCCGCGAACAACTATTCCGCCTGCATCCCCGACGGCATGCCGGCCATGATGCAGGCGATGTTCCCGATGGAGGTGCTCGAGACGCCGGGCCAGGTCACGATCATCCAGGAGGCGTACAACCAGGTGCGCCGCGTGCACCTCGGCGAGGAGCCCCCGGAGCCCGAGGACGCCGAGCCGCGTTTCTGGGGACATTCGGTCGGCCGCTGGGAAGGCGATACGCTCGTCGTCGAGACGGTCGGGATCAAGGATTACGTCGAGTTCCGCGGCGTGCCGCACTCGTCGAAGATGCGCATCACCGAGCGTATCCGCCTGATCGACGAGAACTACATGGAGAACGTGGTCACCGTCACGGATCCGGAATACCTGACCGGCCCGTGGACGTGGAAGTGGATGTACAAGCGCTGGCCGGGCTACAAGATCCAGGAGTACGTCTGCGAGGACAACCGCTACTATCGCGATCCCGAGCTCGGGTATCAGCGGCTGCGGATCGAGACCGAGGAAGAGTAACGGCGCGGGACCGTCGGCCGGCGCCGTGTGGTCCCGCCGCGCTTCGCGCTCAGACGTCGAGCACCGTACGGTCCAGGTCGGTGAGGCGTGTCCTCCCGGCCATCGCCATCGCCGCTTTCAGCTCGCGCCCGAGCGTCTCGATCACGGCTTCGACCGAGGGCTGCCCGCCCGCCGCGAGCGCATAAGCCCACGCGCGGCCGAGCAGCACGGCGTTTGCGCCGAGCGCCAGCATCCGCAGCACGTCGATGCCGTTGCGAACGCCGCCGTCGGCGAGCACGGTCAGCCGTCCGTCGACGGCTTCGGCGATGCCGGGCAGCGCCCGCACCGTCGATCGGACGCCGTCGAACTGCCGGCCGCCGTGGTTGGACACGACGATGCC
>JAFGNC010000088.1 GCA_016927175.1 Gammaproteobacteria bacterium
CGCGCTCCTGGTGGGATGGGTTATACCATCGAGGTGCTGGGACCACCACCACGGCGCCGCAAGAGAACCGACAGGGGGGAGGACGCAAGGGAGAGCCTCAACGGCGCCTTTCGTCCGAACGGCCGAATCCCGAAGCTTCTGCGTGTCGCCGCGATGTTTCGCACATCAAAGGATATGGCGCGTGCGCTTTCGCCGTCCGGATCACCGGCTTCAGGCAGCCTGTGCTCTTAGAAGCGGCGCCCGGAGAACCGCGCGGACGCTGTGCCGTGCCGCACTAGCATTCCGTAGCCGGAACACTGCGCCGGCACGAACTGACGCGAGTCAGGTCCCGTGCGCCGGCGGCTGCGGGCGATCGGGAAGCTCCGGCCGGTTGTCGGGCAGACTCGGCAGGTGGTCCGGAATCGGGAGATCCAGACCGGAATCTTCCGCGCCGCGGACGAAGTTCTCGCGGGCTTCGCGCGCCGCGGCGCCGATCTCGGCCCCGAGCTCGGTGCGTCGTTCACGCATTTCCGCGGCCGTGTCCAGCCCCCTCTGGCGGGCATCGGCGGCGCGGGCCCTCGCTTCGGCGCGCCTGTCGGCGGCCTCGGCCCGGTTTTCATTCGCGGTGGCCAGGCCGTACGTGCTGTTCTCGATGCCGGCCTGCGCGGCTGCCACCGGCAGAACTATCTGGCGCGTCAGGTCCGCGGCGTGCTCGGCGCCCGCGGGCAGCAGCGTCATCGTGATGTCGAGGTCGTTGTCCTGTGCCAGCGCTGTCCCGCATTGGATCGACAGACCCAGGCACGCCGCCCCCCAAATTCGAACCCAAGCCATCGGTACGATCTCCTGTTCTTGTCCTGGCGCCGCCCGGCTGTCGCAGCCGCCCATGCGCGCCTATTCCCATACACGCCCGGGGAAGCGTGCGGTTCCGGGAATTTTACTTAAGACCGTCCTAGAACTGCTTGGTGAAGCCTAGCGCCATCCGGCTGCGATCGTATGCGAAGGTCTCCACATTGGAATCATTGCTGCCGATCGACAGTTCGCCGCCGATCTGCCACGCCTGGGGCAGGTTGCGCGTGACGCCGAGCGAGAGCTCGGTCAGGTTCTCGTCCCGCGCATCGAGGATGTCGCCGTAGCGGCTGTCGCGCCAGGCGGCCTGCACGTCGGCGAGCCAGCGCGAATCGAAGTAATGCCGGTAACGCACGGACAGCCTGTCCCGGTCGGCCGAGACGTGCGAGCCGCGGCGATCGTTGTCCTCGCGCGCATAGGAGAGCGTCAGCCGGCCGTCCGCCATGTCCTGGTCGACGCGCAGCTCGAGCCAGTTCCGCGATCCGCCGAAGGCGGCGAAGCGGGCTTCTCCTTCGTCGATCTCGTCGTGCAGGACCCGGACGCCCAGGGTCGTCTGCGCGGACAGGCTGCGCTCCAGCCGCACGCCGACGCCGATCCGCTGCTCGAAAGCGTCGCCGTCGAGCGTCGTGTAGCTGATGTACGGCCCCGCCTCGGCGCCCCAGCTGCCCCAGTCCCACTCGTAGGCGGCCGCGGCGCGCAGCACGCTCTGATCGAAGATCGACGCGTCCGCGTAGCGGACGGCATAGACGCTGCCGTCGAACCGGAAGCCGCCGTCCGACGACAGCGGCCCGCTGACCAGGCCCCACAGCTCGGTAAAACGGCTCTCGGCCGACTGGCCGTCCGGCAGCGGGATGTCCTCCGACAACAGCAGCACGTTGTCGTCGTGCCCGAGCCGGGCGTCTACCAGCGTCAGCCACTCCCTCGGCTCCTCGGGCGGCGCGAGCTCGAGCTGCCGGCGGGCCAGCGCCCGGATCGTCTCGTCCTCGCTGTTCTCGAACGCCTGCCGGAACAGCGACTGCGCCTCCGCGTCGCGCTGCTCTTTTTGCGCGACCAGGCCGAGGTTGTACTGCGCGAGCGCGCGCATCTCGGGGAAGCGCTCCGCGATGGCTTCGAACTCCGCCCGCGCGCTGCGCCAGTCGCCGAGCTTGTAATGGCAGACGCCGAGGTTGTAATGGATCGCCGGGCCGTCGAGGCCGAGCTCCCGCGCTGCCAGGAAGTGCGTCAGCGCGGTATCGAACTCCTCGGACGAGAACGCCGCCGCGCCGGCGGCAAACGCGTCGCTCGAGGAAGACTCGCCGACGGCGAAAGCCGGCGCCGCGGTCACGAAGTACGTCGCTATCGCGAGGTAGGCAGCAATACGCATCGCCCCAATTTCCCCTGTCCATGATCCCGGGCGGTAGGAAATAGTTTACTCGGCTACGCGGCCGGCGCGCGCGGTACGGGCCCCTACGCCGCGAAAGCCGCGCCGCGCCTTGTCGCAGATCGCACACAACCCATGCAAACTGCGGGCCGCCGCGGGCGCCGTCACCGAAGCCGCTCGAGCGCGGCTTGCGCCCTGCGCACGGCAGCCTCGCGGTTGCCCCGCGGCGGATCGGCGGCGAGGTGACGCAGCACCGCGCGCACGGTGTCCCGCACCTCGCCCGGCGGCAGGCTCTGGTGCAGATCCGGCGTCAGCTCGGCCGTCGCCTCCTCGACGCAGGCACCGCGATCGAACGCCTCGACGGCTTCGCCGAAGAGCCGCTTCACTCGAGCCGCACCCTCTTCCATGTCCCGCATCGCCCGCTCGACCGCGTTCGGCGGGTATTGTAGACGGGCCGGCCGGCCGATACGCTTCGGCCGACCCTCCGTGCCCATGGCCGCGCGCCGAGACACCGACGACACCGACGATGGAATCCTGGCTGGATCTTGCGCTCGAGCGCTTCGACGAAGAGAACGACCCGCTCGTGCTCAGGACGCGCTCCGTGCTCGCGCGCGTCGTGCCGGACGCGCCGCTGCACGCGCGGCTGATCAACACGCTGTCGATGCTCGAGCACATGGGCAGCCACAAGATCATGGCGACGCAGCACTCGGCGGGCATCGACCAGCCGACGCTGAAGCATGTCGCCGAGGAAGCGCACCACGCCTGGTTCATGAAGCGGCAGGCCGAGAAGACGGCGGAGCGTCCGCTCGAATACGTCCCCGCGGATCTGCTCGCGCCGGCCTCCGCGCGCATGTACTTCCAGCGCCTCGAGTCGGCCATGACGCGGACGCTCGGGCGGCAGAAGAGCCTGCGCGCCGTCTACCTTTATATGTCGATGATCGTCGAGTTCCGGGCGCTGTGGTTCTACCGGTTGTACCAGCAGGCGCTGAAGCGGGCCGGGCACCCGATGTCGCTGAGGCGCGTGCTCGGCGAGGAGCAGAGCCACCTGGCGGACATCGCGAACCGGCTCGACATGGCGGGCGAGCTGAGCGACGCGCGCGCCGCGGAATTTCTCGCGGCGGAGCGCCGGCTCTACGAGCGCCTGCTCGGCGCGATGCAGAGGGCGGCCGCCGCGGCGTAACCGGCGGAGCCGTCCCGCGGCGGCCTGGAGCGCCGACGCGTGTTCCTCGCGCCGTTCGAGCGCCGTCAGAACCTGAACGTATAGCTGAACTTGACGGTCGCGTCCGAGAATTGCGAGTGGAAGCGGTCGTCCTCGTCGAAGTCCTGCAGGTTGTGGTTGATCACGAAGTAGATCTCGCGCCCGGCCTCCGGGATCCAGTGCAGGCGCGAGTTGATGCCGATCGTGTCGCTGACGTTGTCGTACTGAATCAGGTTCACCCACGACAGCGTCGACGAGAACACGACGTCGAGGCTCGTCGAGAACAGCCGCGTCGTGAAGTCGCCCTGCGGCAGCTCGACGTAGTTGATGTTGTAGCCGATGTTGGTCCGGAAACGCGGCGACGGCGTCCACGTGAACGCGCCGAAGATCCGGTCGCGCGTGCCTCCGTAGAAATCGCCGTCGATGTACGCGATGCGCCCCGACACCTTGCGGAAGCCGGAGCCCTGGATCTCGATCCCGAGATCGTGAAACGAGTACTCGCCGACGGGTATCACGATGCCGGGCGAGATCTCGAAGGGGCGGTCGAGCACTTCTTTCTCGATGTTCGAGCGGATGAACAGCACGTCGCCCGTCCGGTTCGTCAGCTCGATCGGGGTCACGCCGATCGACTGCGACTGCAGGCCGCCGTCGATGACCTCGATGCGCTGCCAGTCGAGCCCGGCGTAGATCGACTGGAAGTAGCCGCCGCTCGGCCGGTGCGTGTACGCGACGTGGCCCGAAACGTCCTCGACGTTGCGGCGGCTGACGAAGCCGAGCGCGGGATTGAAGTTGCGCTCGAAGCGGCGGAACTCGACGCCACCGCGGATGCCGGCGTTGCTCGGCACGGAGACGCCGGCGCCGAAAGCGCTGCCTTGGCCGCCGTAGTCACCGCCGCCGAAGCCGTCGCCGCCGTCGAGATCGTCCGGGTCGCGCCGTTCCGTGTCGGACTGCTGATACCAGCCGTAGGCCTCGAGCGTATGGCCGCCGGCGAGGCGCGAGTTGCGGTACAGAAAATCGACGCCCGCCGTCGAGTTCTCGAGGTCCGAGGTGGGATCGCCTTCCGTCGCGATGATGCCGACCGTCGACTCGCCGACGATGTTCGCTTTCGCGCGGACCACGGAAAGGTTGTCCGCCGCGACGTTGCCGAACTCGTCCTGCCGGATCGACAGCGCCCCGATCTCCCACGGGCCGACGCGGCCGCTGATCTTGCCGCCGACGTCGAGGTCGACGACGTCCCCCGTGGGGGACAGGCCGATGCGCCGCGAGAAGAACGGCCGCCCGTTCTGCCGCTCGGCGTTGCTGATCGAGCCGTTACCGTTCTGTGCCCCGATGCGGCCGAACTCGAAGATGTCCGATTCGCGCAGGAAGAAGTCGCGCTTCTCGGGGAAGAACAGGTTGAAGCGCGTCAGGTTGACCTGCCGGTCGTCGACCTCGGTCGCCGAGAAGTCCGTGTTGACGGTCAGCGCGGCGTTGAGGCCCGGCGTCAGCTTGTAGAACACGTCGAGCGACGGCCGGAAGTCCGAGTCGTCGCTGCCGGGATCGAAAGCCCGCGCCTCGCTGTAGCTTGCCGTCGGCACGATGTCGAGGCCGAGGCCCTGATTGATGTTCTCGAAGCCGATCGCGCGGCCGGCGACGCTCGGGTCCCAGCGCCGGTTGCGCGTCGACCACGCGATGTCCTCGTTCTTGCGCTGCACGCTGCGGGAGAAATTCAGGCCCCACGTGTCCGTGTTCGGATCGAACGACAGGGTCTTGTACGGGATGCGGTACTCGGCGATCCAGCCGGCGTCGAAGCGGCCCGCGGCCGCCTGCCAGATGCCGTCCCAGTCCGCATAAAACTCCGACACGTTGCGGTAGACGCCGTCGAAACGGACGCTGTGCGGATTCAGGCCGAAGAAATAGCCGCCGCGGCGCGTGTTGAACGGATCGATCGTGACGAACAGCGTGTCGTCGCCGGTGATGTTGCCGCCCTGGCGCATGACGTTCGCCGTGATCAGATCGGGATCCGTGTCGTAAAGCCGCGCGCCGACGTACAGCGCGTCGTCGTCGTAAAGCAGGTAGATCTCCGTGCGCTCGAACGGCTCCGCGTACTCGACCGGATTGACCTGGTGCAGGTCGTCGACCAGCGCGGCGCTCTGCCACACGTCCTCGTCGAGCACGCCGTCTATGACCGGCGGCTCGATGGCGCGCACCATCCGCACGGATTTCTGGCCCGGATCGCGAAGCCCGACAGGGGCTTCCGTTGGCGCCGGAGAAGGCTGCCGCGCCGGCTGCAGCGGCTCCGGCGTCTGCGCCTCCGGTGTCTGCGCCTCCGGCGGCTGGGCCCACGCGCAGGCCGCGACGAGGAAAAGGGCGGGTATCAGGTGCCGGACATGCATTCGGTGGTCGATCGGGCGTGACGACGAAACGGCGCGACTCTACCGTGCCCCGCCTTCGACCGGTACCGCGGCGGGCAAAGCGCTTCGCTCCCGGGGAACCAATTGCAGACGGCCCGCGGAAGCAGGAACCGCCGCACGCCTCACGTGCGCGAAAGCATCTCGCGCACCCGCTCGATGCAGTCGTCCCTGTCGTAGAGCTGGTAGTAGGCCGACGCCATCAGCGCGGGCGGCCCGAAGAAGAAACGCTCGTACAGCTGCTGGCGCCCGCCGAAGCCTGCGACCGCGACGTCGTGCGCGAGCCGGAACAGCGCGACCCGGTCCCGCGCCTCGAGGTTGACGAGGCCGAAGTACTTCTCGACGTCCGGCGCCAGCTCGTTCGAGAAATCCGCCTCCGACGGCGTCGCCATCAGCGAGCTCGCGCCGAGCAGCTGCACCAGCTCGACGAGCCGCGGATACATCTTCGGGAACACGTTCCGCGCCGTGTCGAGCGGGCGCCGCAACGGCACGTGCAGCCCCCACCGATCTTCGCTCGCCTGCCGCTCCCCGCTGTAGAGGAACGCCCGCATCGTCTCGGCGATCCACATCGCTTCGGCGATCTGCCCCTGCACGGCGATGTCCCGGTCGCGCTCGCTGGCTCGGGCCATCGCGCACAGCAGCCCGACGATGAACTCGGCCTTTGCGAGGTTCTTACAGACGACCTGATGCATCATGTGCACGACGGCGTTGGTCTCGGCGTAGACGCCGTTGCACGCCGCCGGATCGTCGTACAGGAACACGCGCTCCCACGGGACGAGCACGTCGTCGAACAGCACGACCGCATCCATCTCCTCGAAGCGGCCCGACAGCGGCGCGTCGAACAGCGGCTTGCCGGTGTCGTAGCTGTCGCGGCAGACGTACTTCATGCCCTTCGTCGCGCTCGGCAGCGCGAACGCGACCGCGTATGCGCGGCTCGCCTCGTCGGCCTTCAACACCGTCGACGGGAACACGGCGATCTCGTCCGAAAGCGGCCCGAGCGTCGCGAGCAGCCGCGCGCCGCTGACGACGAGGCCGCCGTCCGTCTCCCGCACGACGCGCAGCGCGACTTCCGGGCTCGCGAGCCCCTGCGCCGTCAGCGCCCGGTTGTAGCTCGGGTTGACGAGCGTGTGCGTCAGCACGAGATCCCGGCTTCGCATCTCCTCGTAGTAGTTGCGGATGTTCGCGCCGAACTCGGGGCGCACGGCCGAGAAGAACCCTGCCGCCGCGGCGAGCGCCGCGAAGGAGACGTTCAGGTAGTCGGGCGTCCGCCCCAGCATGCCGCCGGACCACTTCGCGGCGTCGTACATCGCGGCGCCGCGCCGCACGACGTCCGCGACCGATTTCGGCTGCAGAAAAGCGGCGCCGAAGCGTTCGCCGCCTGCCTCGAACGTCAGCAGGTCGCGGGTATCGGGGGCGATCTGCCGGTCGAGCCACGCCGCCAGGGTCGCGGCGCCGCGGGCGAGATCCGGGTGCGCCGTGAC
>JAFGNC010000010.1 GCA_016927175.1 Gammaproteobacteria bacterium
ATCGAAGCTTCCGGCGGCGATCTGTTTCCGCCCGCGGTAGAAACCGGCCCGGACCCGACCGGCCTGCTCGCGCTGCGGCAGGCCTGGGACGTGACGCGCGGCGGCGGACATCTGACCCTGCTCGCCGCCGGGCAGCAGGGCGAGATCTCTTTCCCGACGGCTCAGTTCTGCCTGTCCACGCGCTCGATCCACGGCGGCCAGATGGGCGGCATGCACCCGATGCGCGATGCGCCGCGGTACGTCACGATGATCGAGCGCGGCGCCGTCGACGCGGCGGCCATGATCACGGCGACATATCCGCTCGAGGGCGTCGTCGAAGGCTTCCGGAAGGTGGCCGACCGCACGGAGCTCGGGGTCGTGTTCACTTTCGGATGAGCGTCGGCCGTCGGCGAAATCCACAGCCCCGCAAAAGTCCGTTTGCAAGTACCATTCGGGTCCTGGCGCTGATTTCGGGGGAGTTTTCGATGAGATTCACGGCACTCATGATGGCCGCAGGTGTCGCGGCCGGTTTCGGTGCGGCCTCGGTCGCCGAGGCTCAGGGCGGATTCGGGCCGCCCGAGATGACTCGCGTAGAGGTGCAGGAGAACATCTACACGATCCGCAACATGGGCGCCGGCAACGCGACGCTGCTCGTAGGCGAGGAGGGCGTCGTCCTGATCGACGACAAGTTCCCCCAGGACCACGAGGACATCATGAGGCTCGTGCGCGAGGTCACGGACGCGCCGCTGCTCTATGTCATCAACACGCACATGCATCCGGACCACGTCGGCGGCAATCCCGCGATGCAGGACGTCGGCGCGCACGTGATCGCTTCGGAGAATGCGCGCAGGATCATGGCCGAGCGCGATCAGCCCGGCCTGCCGAGCATCACGATGCGCGACTACCTTCGCATCTGGCTCGACGACATGCCGATCGACCTGCACTACTTCGGAGCGGGGCACACGGACGGTGACATCGTCGTTCACCTGCCGACCGAAAGCGTCGTGATCACGGGCGACCTGTTCGCGCTGTACGGTCCGTACCGGGCCGTGATCGACTACAGTGCCGGCGGCAGCCTCCGCGACTGGACCCGCACGCTCGAGCGCATGCTGCAGCTCGATTTCGATACGGTCGTCCCGGGTCACAGCGGCACGACCGATCGCCAGAACGTCGAGGGCTATATCGATTACCTGACGCGCACGCAGGACATGGTCCGCGAGATGAACGCGCAGCAGAGCTCCCGCGAGGACATTCAGGCCATGCTGGAATCGGAGTTCGACTGGGGCAGGCTCGAGATGGCGGTCGGTCTCGACGGAGTCATCGCCGAGATGCGATAAGAGCGGGCTTCCGTGCTCGCGGCTATCGGCCGAGCTCTTCGATCAGCGAGTCCATCTGCTGGAACTGCAGGCAGCCGGGCGTCGGAGGAGTCGGCGGGCATCCGGTCGAGCGCCATCCGTAGTCCGTTTCGAAGACGGCGAGCACCTGCTGTTTCGTCGCGCCGGCTCTGATCAGCGAGGCAATGCGATCCCGCATCGCCTCGAGATCGGCCCGGAATCGGACCAGGTCGTCTCTCGACGAAACGGGGCCGTGGCCGGGTATGACCGTATCGAAGTCGAGCGCCAGCACGCCGTCGAGCGTGGCCGTCCATTCGACAAAGCTGCCGCCCTGGGCATAGTCGACGTAAATGTTGACGCCCGGCGGCTTGCCTTCCGCGCCGCCGCCCGGATCGGCTGCGGCCGGGCGTCTGCCGAGGAAGAGGTCACCCGTGTGCACGACCTTCAGCTCGGGAAAATAGACGACTGCGTCCCCGTCCGTGTGGCCGCGGCCGAAGTGTCTCGCCCGCACCTCCTTGCCGCCGAGGCGCAGCGTCAGCTCATCGGCGAAAGTGATGTTCGGCAGGCCGATCGGAGTGCCGGGCGTGTCCTCGTAATACGGTTGCCTGATGTCGCTGAGATTCGCGCGAACCTCCCGGTGTGCGATCACGTCCGCGATCGCATGCATCTTCGCGTTGCCGCCGGCGTGGTCGTCGTGCTGGTGCGTGTTCACGACGTACGCGACGGGTAAGTCCGTCACCGATGCAACCGCGGCCAGGATCTCGTCGAAGTTCCGGTAGAACATGTCGTCCACCAGGATCACGCCCTCGTCGGTCACATAGACGGCGACGTTGCCGCCTTCGCCCGAGATCACGTGCAGGTCGTCCTTCACGCGCTCGACGTCGAGGGACGGCGCGGGCGCGAGCGCCTGGGCGCGCAGCGCAGGCGCAAACAAAACGCAGATCGCTGTGATGGTCAGGCGCGACAAGCCTTCGTACGGCATCGGAGCTTCCCTCCTGTTCCTCGATGAGCGGGCGCCCAGGCGCATCGTCCGTATGCGGCGCCTGCCCGCATCCGGCGCCATCGCGCACGTCGAGGTGATCCGCGCGCCACAATAAGTTAACAGCCGGAACGGACCGGATGCCGCCGGATTTCGGCCAAAGCGAACGGCTCAGGCTGTTCTCAAAACCACAACAGCTCGGGCGATCCCGGTATTCTCACTACCCGGTTGAATTTGCGTGTGATTGCTGTAACACTCGCCGCTCAGGGGAGTCCGTCGGCGTTGTTAATTTGCAACATCTGCATCGGCGGACTAATCGGGGCGATCTTCCATCATCGGCAGTAACGTCAAGTTACTAGGGGGGGACAATGTCCAAGAAGTCAGTACAGCTGAGACCGTCGCTGCTGTCCGTATCCGTTGCGGCAGCGATCACGTCGATGGCCATGAGTGCCGTTTCTCCGA
>JAFGNC010000089.1 GCA_016927175.1 Gammaproteobacteria bacterium
GCGAAAATCTGGTCGAAAGCGCAGCGTACACGGGAGTACGTGAGCATTTCGACCAGATTTTCAACGCCGCAGCGCGCCGCCACGGGGGCTGTGCAGAGCTTCCCTAGCGAGACGCGCCGGCCTCGACGAGCTCGCCGGTGACGCTAACGCTGCGCGCCGGGCGCAGGCGTCACGCGCTCGCCCTCGCGCAGCAGCGCATGATGCACGCGCTGCTTGAAGCGCCAGCCTTCGGGCGTGCGCACGTAGGTGTCCTCGTAGTGCCCGTCGTACTCGATCTTGTTGGGATCGCCGCCGAGGCCGATCATCAGCATGTCCACGACGCCCGAGGCGCCCTCGGGCGTCGGCGTGATGACGTGATTCGTATAAATGTGGCGCACGCCCTGATCGATCCACGGCACGTCCCTGCAGCCGCGCGAGCCTCCGCCGGAGACTTCGGCGAGCCGCTCGCGCCCCTGAATCTCCGCGGCCGGCTCGCCGTCGAACATCGCGATGAACTTGCCGTCCGCCGTGAACAGGTCGGCGTAGTCGTAGCCGTTGTTCGAGCATGTGTCGATCGCGCGGGCGTACCGCGCGACGAGTTGCTGAATCTGGAAGTAATCGAGCGCGGTAAGCGCGGACGCCCGAGCGGCGTCGGGTTGCTGTGCCTCGGTCGCGGACGAGACTACGGCGCACAAGACGATCAGTGCGGCCGACATTGCGCTGCTTCGCATGGTGAGCCCTCCCGGAAAACTTCTGCAGAGCGTAGCACTGTCGAGCCGCGGTGCGCAGGCCGATCCTGCGGCTCTCGATCGTATCCAGGTCACGGCGGCCGCTCCCGGCAGGACGGCTCGCCGCGGCGCCGAGGCGCTGCGGGTTCGCCATCGGACCATCGGCTCCCGGGAGCCGCTTCTCTGTCGAGGGCGGATCGGTTACTTTGCTTGCCGAATCGCACGAGGGGGAGCTCCGCGAAATGAACCAGTCACGCCCGGTCAACGCATTGCTCGCGATCGGCTCGAGCCTGCTTTCAGTGCCGGCTTTTGCCGCCGTCGACATGGAAACGATCCTCGAGGCCGAGTACGCCGGCATCGAGGCCGCGATGTGCCCGCAGCCGTCGGCGAGTGGCGGGGGAGGGTCATCGATGGACGACTACGCCACGCATCGGGTTGAGCCCTTTCAGGCGTTCGACAACCTGTACTACGTCGGCATGGACAACATCTCGGCGTGGGCGCTCACGACGTCCGAGGGAATCATCCTGTTCGAGGCCATGATGGTCGCGAACTGGGAGCAGACGATCGTCGACGGCCTCGAGACGCTCGGCCTCGATCCGAACGACATCGAATACATCGTGATCGGCCACGCTCACAACGACCACTGGGGCGGCGCCGCTTTCCTGCAGCAGCGCTACGGCGCCAGAGTGGTGATGGGCGAGCCCGACTGGGACCATATCCTGACCTGGCCTCAGATCGGAACGCGGGCGCCGATCCCTGACAAGAGTCGCGGCATCCGCGACGGCGACACGTTGACGCTCGGGGACACGACCGTCCGTTTCGTCGCGACGCCGGGCCACACGCCGGGGACGATCTCGTCGTTGATCCCGGTGAAGGACGGGGATGACCGGCATCTGGCCGCTTACTGGGGCGGCCCCTCGATGAGCTTCCTGCCGCCGGACGGGCTCGAGCAGTACATCGGCTCGACGTACCGGCTGCAGAACGCGGATCCCGACACCGACGTCGAGCTGACGAACCATCCGTGGGGCGACGGCACGTTCGCCAAGCGCGACGCGCTCGCGGAGCGCGGGCGCGGCGACCCGCATCCGTTCGTGACCGGCCATGACGGCGTCGAGCGCTGGCTCGAGCAGCTCCGTCATTGCACGCGGGCGGTTCTGTCGGAGAAGCGGGCGGCGGAACGCTGACGGGCAGCGCCGTGCCAAGGGGGTGACACGAGGTGTCTCCAGGTAGCCTGGCCCGACCGAGCCACGAACGATGAGCTACTCCCCGCTCGATCGGGCCGGAAAGCATTCCCATCGTCTTCATCGAGGCGCCCAGGACCCGGACACGACCGCTTCGCTGTTCGACGATGACGCGCAGTTCGTCAACGTGGTCGGGCTCTGGTGCCGCAGGCTCTCGTGTTGCCGAGTATGCGACTACGTTAGACTCGAAGAGATCGGCTTCCGCAATCGAAGCCGTCGAATCGATAGAGTTCGTCCGAACCTGACGCAGGAGAAACCCATGAGAACAACCACCAAAGCGACCCTCGGCAGCAGTCTCGTTGTGCAGGGGGTCCTCGTCGCATTCTGCTTCGGCGCGGCGCCCGGCACTGCGCTCGCGGGGCCGGGGAACGGGCCGAAGGCGTGTGTGCAGGGGAAGGCTCAGCTCGACCGCAACAGGGAGACGGCGATTGCGTACTACACGACCGCCTTCAACGACGGCGAGCCGGAGCTGGCCGTGGATCTGTACGTCGGCGTCGACGAGAGCGGCGAGAAGATCTACACGCAGCACAATCCGAGCGCTGCCGACGGGCCGCAGGCGTTCATCGACTTCGTGAACTTTTTCAAAAGCATGTTTCCGGACATGAACATCGACATCGTTCGCACAGTCGCCGAGTGCGATCTGGTGGTCACGCACGGGCACCTGACGTTGTTTCCCGAAGACCGCGGCACGGCGGCCATGGATATCTTCCGGTTCGACAATACCGGCAGGATCGTCGAGCACTGGGACGTGGTTCAGGAGGTTCCGGAGACGTCCCAGAACGACAACGGAATGTTCTGAAGAGCAGCGTGACGTGGAGCGGACGGCGGCGTTTTCGCCGCCGTTCCGCTCCTGCCGCGCCATGCCGTCCGCCACGCGCCGCGCCCGTCGTCGCTCCCCGGTGTAGGCGGCCTGTCGCGCTTACACGATAGTCGCAAAGTCAATAGGGGTAGTTGCCCCATTGCGCCCCGAGTCTCCGGGCGTAGCATCAGCTCGTGGGAAAGGGTCTACCTCACCGGGACGGGAGCGCAAGCATGGATACGAGGTTTGGTGCCGAGCACGGCGGCGACGGTCAGGAGTCTCGGCGGGGCTTTCTGCAAAAGGCCGGCAAGTTGGCCGTCTATACACCGCCGTTGATGATCGCGCTGATGCACCCGAGTAAAAATGCGATCGCGCAATCCGGCAATAACGGCCTCGGGCAGCGGGTATCCGATCCGCAGCCGCCCGGGCTGGTCGACAACCCGGGGCTGTGGAACGACGAGCCGACGAGCAATCCCGGTGAGCCGAACAACAACCCGAACAACTGAGCTGCAGCCGGCGGGTTGACCTGAACTGCGGCTGCGGCGTTCCGAGTCCGCCGGCGCGACGTGCAACGATCCGCGGTAAGCGGGGGCGGGGCGGCAGCGACGGCCCCGCTGCCGGCGGAGCTCGCTGCGTTCGACTGTGGTTCGCAGGTTCTGCTCTACGCGCAGCGCACGAACGACCTGTATCTGCTGAACGAGACGGCGTCGTTCATCTGGCGTTCGCTCGAGCAGGGCCGCAGCCTCGACGCGCTGATCGGGGCGCTTCGCCACGGGGAGGGGGCCGGGTCGGCCGACGTCGAGCGCGACGTTCGAGAGCTCCTCGAGCAGTGGCGGCAGCTCGCATCCCGCCCGCCACCCGACCCGATCACCGCGGCGCCTGCGCTTGTCCGCGAGCCGGTCGTCGAGTCACGCCGGTCGCGCCGCCTCGCGTGCACCGCGCACTACCGCCTTCTGGACTTCCGCTTCACTTTGTCGTCGAACGATCCGGCCGTCGCGGACGTGGCTGCGGGACTGCTCGGTCACCTCGAGACCGGCGAGGAAGCGCCCGCCGTGATCGACGTCGTCCGTGACGGCGGCCGCTGGCAGCTGTGGGTCGACGAGCGCTTCGTCGACTCGTGCGGCAGCGCCGCCGAGATCGCCCCGATGCTGCACGCCAACGTGCTGATGACGGCATACGCTCGCACGACGTGCCTTGCGGCGATCCATGCCGCGGCGGTGCTGCGCGACGGCGCTTGCGTGCTGCTGCCGGCCGTATCCGGCAGCGGCAAGTCCACGTTGACCGGAGCGCTGCTCGCGGCCGGGATGGGCTATTGCACCGACGACCTCGCCGTGCTCGTCGGCACCCCCGTCCGTGTGCGGCCCGCACCGGTCGCCATCGGGCTGAAGCAGGGGGCGTGGCCGGTGCTCGAGGACAAGCTGCCGGGGCTCCGGTCCGCGCCGACGCACGTACGCTCGGACGGCCGGAAGATTCGCTATCTCACGGTCCCGGGCACGCCCGCCGATCGCACCTACCCGGTGCGCGCGTTGATCTTCCCGTCGTACCGCAGCGGCGCGGAAACGAGCTGGCGGCGTATCGGCGTTGCCGAAGCGTTCATGGAGCTGACGCGTGCGGGCTACGACGCGCGGCTGAGCGTGGAGCTGATCCGCGTGCTGCTCGACTGGCTTGCCGGCGTGCCGAGCTACCGGCTCCGTTATGGCGACATCGACTCTGGAGTCGGGGCGGTATGCGACATCCTCGCCGTCGGAGCCGCGCGGCCCGCCGGCGGCCGTTCGTGACACGATCGCCGAGCAGCAGCCGCTGCCGCCCGCGGACGCTGCGGCCGCGGCGGAATTTCCGCGCGCGTTTTACGCAGCACTCGACCGGGCCCGGGAACGCCACGGGGAGATGTCGAGGTCCGTCAGCGCGGTCAGTGTCTCGATGTCTTCCGTCATTCCGGCGCGCAGCTGGTGGTACGTAGCGGTGTCGAGCGGCACGGGCGGTCGCTTGCGGTCGAGAAAGTCGATTCCGCTTTTGATCCGGCGCTGTATCGGAAAGGGGACGATGCGCCTCGCAACACGGCCGGCCAGCGTGAGGTTCGGGTGGTACAGCAGCAAGCCGACGTCGCCGCGGTAGGGCCGCGTCACCTTATGGCGTTTGGAAAAGTCGAAGTCGTAGTCGGCGGAGATGCCGAGGAAGGTGCAGATCTCCGTGCAGACGGCGGCGGGCGCGGCGACGAGCCGCTCGTACGTGCAGACGAACACCTGCTCCCGCGGGTAATGCGCCAGCAGGCGGCGCAGCTGCTCTCCATAGCGGCTGACGCGCAGGTAATGCCAGTCCCATCCGAACCCTTTGGCTACGCGCTGATCCTCCAGCGCTACCGCGTCCTCGAAGCGGCTGCACGGCTCGAGGTTGTACTCGCGGTTCATGCGGTAGTGGGAGTAAGCGCGCAGGACAGGGTCGCGCAGCAGCACGATGAGCTTCGCACTCGGGACGCGCAGCGAGAGGTTCACGATCGCGTTCGGGTAATAGAGGTAACGCGGGGAAGACTCGCCAACGAGCTGTTGCGGTTTCGCCTCGGCGAACAGCGACAGGTACTGCTGCTCGTCGCGGATCGTGCGGCCGTAGACGACCTTGCGGATCCAGCGCCGGCTCGCCGGACCCGTCAGGTCGAGCTCGCGGTCGCAGTACGCGAAGAAGTTCGGCTCTTTGATCGCGGGCACGAAGACGGCAGGGTGCTGAGCGAGATAGCGGTGTAACGACGTGGTTCCGGACTTGGCTGCGCCGACGATGAAAAAGTCGGGGAAACGATGCCGGTGATCCATCACAACGCCTCGTATGGCTATCCCAGTCGCGCTGGCTGACGCGTCCCGACCTCTGCCGTATCTCGTTCTCTGGCGCGCACTGTAATATGCGCAATGCAGAGGACGAGGTCAACGCCGACACTTTCGTGCTGTTGAGCGCGGTCTTTCCCGGCAGATCCGGGCATCGCGTCGGAGGCGGTTCATGCACATTCCTTCGTCCACCGTTCGTTCCGTGCTTCGGCTGCTGCCCGTAGCCGTTCCGATCGCCGGCCGTAAACGGACGCTGATCATGACCGGCCTCGATGCCGTGATCGGCGGGCGGCAGGGCCCGGAAGCGATGAAGCTCGGCGGAGCGACGATTCGGCTCGATCTCCGCCATACCAATGAGCGCCTGCTCGGCTATTGTTTCTTCAACGTATTGCGCTTCTACCGCAATTCCGCACTTTTCCGATACATGCAGGGAATGCAGATCCGGCGCGGCGAATATTTCTTCGACATCGGCGCGAACCTCGGACTTTATTCGCTGCTGGCACGCTCTCGCGGCCTGGAACCGGTGCTGTACGAGCCGGAGCAAAGGCATTTCGCGTTTCTCGAAAGGAACGCCTCCGTCCTCGGCCGCGCGTACAACATCGCGCTGAGCGATACCACGGGCGTCGCGACATTGTTCCTCGCCGACGACTCGAATCCCGGCAGCCACTCGCTCGTACGCTCGAATGACGCGCAACCCCAGATCGTGCAGGTCAGGCGTCTGGACGAGCACGTGCAGGAGACGGGCGTCGACGCCGCCCGGATCCGGCTCGTGAAGATCGACGTCGAAGGCAACGAGTACCGGACCGTCAGGGGGCTCGACGGCATCCTCGAGAATCCCGATGTCACCGCCGAGATCTGGTGCGAGGTGCGCGGGCCCGCTTCGCGTCGCGCGCCGAATACCGTCGAACCCGTTTGCGCGCACCTCGAAACCTTCGGGTACGAAGCGTACACGGCAGGCCCCGCAGGCCCGGTGCGCTTCGACGCGGGCTCGCAGATGCCGGCGGTGTTCGACCTGCTGTTTCGCCGGAGCGGCCGATGAAAGGAGCGCGCGCCGTGCATTGCGTCTCCCCGGGCGGGCGCCTATATTCGAATGACAGCGGCCGCGTAGCATCGAGGCAGGCGTCGGATCGGTGGGCTCCCTCGAGAACCTCAATGATCGCGAGACCCGCGCCGGTGGGATCGCCGACTACAACCGGCTGTTCTTCCCGCTCCTCCAAAGTTGCTGGCCCGAGGGCGACGCCGGCGCGTCGTGGGCCTACGCATGTCTCGGCGCGAGCACCAGGACGACGTTCTGGCGAGCATTCGGCAGGCGGCGGTACGGCCAGAAGCTGGCCGTAACCATGCACGACGGGCCGCTGCTCGACAGCTGTCCCTTCACCGGCATCGGCCTGCCGTCGACCGTCGAAAGAGCGTTGAACCACACGGCCGGCAGAGCGGCGAACAGGCGTCTGTTGCGCCGCGTCGACCTGCTGTTCGCGCTGACGCGTGCCGGCGCACGCGCCGTGCGCCCGTTCCTGCGAAGCGAAGCGCGGCTGATCCATCTTCCGCATTTCGCCTTCGTCAACCGCGCGGTTCGTGCACGCACCGTGGACGAGGCGTTTCGGCGTGTCTATTTCATCGGCGGCGTGCGCAGGGACAAGCGGTTCGACCTGTTCATGCACTTCTGCGGCAGGCTGGCAGCGCGCGGCTTCGACGTGCTTCCGACGATCGTCGGCCGGATAGCCGATCCCGACTACTACACGAGGACCCTCGAGGCGTCGGGTTGGCGCGCAGAGCTTCACCAGCATTCGCCTCACGAGCTTTCCGGGTTCTCCGATGCGCTGGCGGCACCGGGCATCGCGTTTTTCTGCCATGCGAGGCGAACGGTCAGTGCCAGCGCCGCGCAGATGCACGCGCTCGGCAGCGGACTGCCCGTATTGTGCCCGGCCGGTTCTCCGATGGAGGAATACCTGATCCCGGGCAGCGGGTCGGTCTATCGCACGCTCGACGAGGCCGTGGAGCTGGCCGCGGCCATCTTCGAGCAGCCGCCCGCCGTCGAGGCACGGCTCGCGATGATCGGGGCAGTAGAGGCGCGCTACGGCTTCTCGGCCGTCGGAGAGCGCCTCGCGAAGGCGCTTCGCGCAGCGCCCGACACGCGATGGCAGGCCATCCATGGGTGAAGCGCCCGGCGACGTGGTGGTGATCACCAATCACTTCATGAATTCCCGGCGGCGGGCGAACATCCACTGGCTGGTCCGGGAGTTCGCTCGAAGAGGCTGGCGCGTACGCGTCCTGGTCACCGGGATGAGCCGCCTCGCACGCCTGAGGGGAGATCGCAGAGCGGCCTACCTGCTGCCTGAGATGCGACGCGGGTTCCAGGCCGTCGCGCCGGATATCCACCAGTCCTGCCTGTTCACGACCTTCCACCCGTTCAATGCTCGACATGCGCTCGCGAACAGCGCGCTCGCGCCGTTCGCCCGGATCTACCCTAAGCTCGCGCTGCATGCGGCGGCGCGCGAGGCGGCAAGGTCCGCCGACATCGTCATGTTCGAGTCGGGCCTTCCGCTGCTCTTCGTCGACGAGGTGGCGCGACTCAACCGGACGGCCCGCCTGATCTATCGCGTCTCCGATGATGTCAGGCACCTTCGCTGCCATCCGGCCGTCGTTCGGGCCGAAGAAGCGCACGCATCGAAGTTTGATTGCATCAGCGTCGTAAGCGAGACGCTGGTGCCGCGCTTTGAAGGGTGCGCGCAGGTCCTCACGCATCCGCAGGCGCTCGCGCTCGATGTGTTGAGCAGACCGTTCGAGAGCCCGTATCCGGAGCGGGCGCCTGGAGTGCTGAGACTGCTGTCGGTGGGCAGCTCGTTCTTCGACTATCCGGCGCTGCGATCTGTGATCGAGGGCATGCCCGATCATCAGCTGTACGTGGTCGGCCAACTGAAAGGCACCGTCGCGTCGGCGCGTAACGTGCGATGCCTCGGTGAGCTCGCCTTCGAGGACACGCTGGCCTACATGGCTCATTGCGACGTCGCGCTTGCTCTTTACGACGACCGCATCGTCAATGAGAGCCTGGCGCAGAGCAGCAGCAAGATCGCCCAGTATCTGTACTTCGCCAAGCCGGTCGTCACGACCGGCAGGGTTGCGCGCGCCTCGTCGGCTCCCGGCTTGATCGGGTATGACGACGCAACACCTGAAGCGCTTGCCGATGCCGTCACCAGGGCCACGGCGCTGATCGGAACGCTGCCATCGCGCGAACCGGCCGTGACATGGGAAGGAATGGTCGACGAGATGCTGGACTCCGTGGATCGGCGCAGCGAGGAGAACGCGACACCGCTCGTATGAAGGTCTGGATCTTCAGTCTGCGCACCCCGAGCGGTAACAGGCCGGCCGGAGGTGCGCAACGCTATGCTCTCGATTTCGCGTGCTCCCTGCGCGAGCACGGGCATTGCGTCAGGATCGTCGGAGCGTTCGAGGCGGGCAAACCGAGCAGGGAAATTCTGGAGGGCATCGAAGTTCAGCGGCTGTCCCGCTACTGGATTTTCCCGTGGCTCGGCCTGTGGTGGAACCTGATCCGGAAAGCTCCCGAGGCGCACCTCGTAGTGGAGAACATGATGTCCTTTCTGGCACTGATGCCGGGCGCCTTCACGCGCACGCCCGCCGTGTCGATCAAGCACCACTTCGGTACCCACCAGCGTTCTGCCGCCGGCGGGCGCGCGTTTCGCGACAGGGCCCTGTGGTGGATCGAGCACCGCCAGATCCCGCGCGCCTATTCCCGAAGTCGTCTGATCTTCCCGAGCCAGAGAACGGAAGCGCACTTCAAGTCCCTCTGTCCCCGCTTTCGGGGACGAGCGGCGATATGTCCGCCGGCCGTGCAGATGGCGCCGAATCAGGCGAGCTTTCTCGGTTCTCCCACCATTCTTTACGTCGGCGTCGTGAATCTGGCGCGAAAGAGGGTGGATCACCTGCTCGAGGCGTCGATGCCGCTGCTCGCAGAGCTTCCCGATCTCAGAGTGGAGATCGCGGGGGAGGGGCCGGACCGCCGTCGCCTGCAGGAACGATACGCGCACGAGCGCGTGGCCTTCCTCGGCTACGTCTCCGAAGCCGAAAAGTGGCAAGCGCTGGCCCGAGCGTGGGTTTTCGCTTCTCCGTCTACCGCGGAGGGATTCGGGATCAGCTGGGTTGAAGCAAACTCTGCCGGATTGCCGGTCGTGGCATACGATCTCGGCCTCGACACGGTCGCCGCGGGCTGCGGCACGTTCGTCCCGGTCGGCGACGTCCCGAGGCTCCGGGAGGCTCTGAAGGGCTGGCTGGACCCTAACCGGCTTCGGGAAATGCGGCCCCGCGCCGTTCGCTCGGCGCAACCTTACGCCCGTATGCCGAGCGAGGAAGCTTTGCGGTCGCTCGGCATCGACGTCGACGGCAGCGGCACGACGAACGGACGCACGGCCACCCGTCTCGTCGTGCCGACGTCGGATTCGCCGACGTAAGTCGTTCCGAGCCGGTCTCCCTTGTCGTCCGCCGATTCACCAGACAAAGGAGCCAGTTCCGAGAACCTCGGCGCTCGCGTCGCCGTCGGCGCCGCATGGCTGGTGGCGCTTCGCGGCGTCACGCAACTGCTCAACCTGCTTACCAATCTCGTCCTCGCCCGCATTCTGTTTCCGGAGGATTTCGGCATCGTCGCGCTCGCGGCCGCTTACGTCGCGGTCGTCGAAGGGCTGACGTTGCTGCCGATGGATCAGGCTTTGATCCGCTTCCGCGATCCTTCCCGCTCGCTGTACGACACCGCGTGGACGCTGTCGGCGCTGCGCGGCGCGGTGATTGCCGCGGCGATGGTCGCGAGCGCGGCCCCCGCATCGATACTGATGGCCGAGGACAGGCTCGAAGCGGTCGTGGTCGTTCTCGCGCTCAAGCCACTGATTGCCGGCATCCAGAATCCCCGTTTCATCGATTTCGAGAAGAGTCTCGTCTTCTCGAAGAGCTTTCTCCTGCACGTGGGAACGAAGGCGGTCATGGCCGCCGTCACTATCGGCTTCGCCGTCGCTCTGCGAAGCTATTGGGCGCTGATCATCGGGCAGCTGGCTGCCGCGGCCGTTCAGGTCGTCTGGAGCTTTGTGCTGAAGCCTTTCCGGCCGCGCTTCGGCATGACGGGCGTGCGGGCGCTGTTCGCGTTCTCGGCCTGGCTTTGGGGGACGAGCATTCTGCGCACCCTGAACCTGCAGGCGGACAAGTTCCTGATCGGCGCGATGCTCAGCACGAGCGCGGTCGGCCTCTACTATCTGGGGACGACGCTGTCGGAGACGCTGATCGGCTCGCTGACGAGTCCCCTCGTCAGAGCGTTGTACCCCGGCTTCGCTCTGATCGCGGATCAGCTGGACAAGCTCAGAAAGAACGTCCTCGAGGCGAGCTCCGTCGTTGCCGCCATCGTGCTGCCGCTGGGCATGGGCGTCGCCCTGATTGCCGAGGAGTTCGTGCAGGTCGTGCTCGGTGACAGATGGGTCGCCACGATCCCGATCATCGAGGTGCTCGTTCCGCTGTTCGCATTGTCGTCCCTGACGAGCGTCACGGATCCGGTCGTGATGGCGCGGGGCAGGACGCGGCTGCTGTTCTACCGTGCCTGCGCGATGCTGGTCATCCGGGTCGGCGCGATCGTGCCCGGCATCGTCTATTTCGGATTGATGGGTGCGGTATACGGCTGGGCGGCATCCCATGTCGCCTACCTCGCCGCTCAGCTGCTGTTGCTGGCGCGGATCCTCGGCATTCGCGCCTATACGCCGGTCGTGCGAATCGGCAGAACGTGGGCGAGCCTCGCGTTCATGACGCTCAGCGTCGTCGCCGTCGAATACGTGGCGCCGGCTCCGGACGGCGTCGGCGACCTGCTCCTCGTCATGGGTGCCAAGATCGCCGTCGGCGGTATCGCCTACTGTGCTGCGCACGGGGGACTATGGATCGCGGCCGGACGTCCGGTCGGCGTCGAGACGAGGATCCTGCGTCTGGCCGGAGGTCTTGCGCCACGGATTCTCTCCAGCTGAGGCGACCGGGCAGCGTTCGAACACGGCCTCGGCGCCGCGGCGCATGGCACGGCGCGCCGCGGCGAGAATCTCGTGAAGGCGTGAACGTGCGGGCGGGGCCGGATCAGTTCTCCACGGCCTGCGAGCCGCACGCGACGGGCCGCACGACCGTCATGCGCCGTACCGCTGCCGGGACCGAGAACTGCGCTCGGCACCCGTCCTGCCACACGGCCTCTCCTCGAACCTCGTCGGCAACCGGCGCCGTCACATAGACGGCAAAGTTGCCCTGCGAATAATGTGACGACTCCGCTTGCCCGACCCAGTGTCGTCGCGGACCGTCCGGGCCCTCGATATCGATGCGCGCGCCGACGCCGTACGGATTGCCGGCCTCCCCTGTGAGCGTCAGCGCAATCTCCCGCCGGCCCGACGCGCTCGGGCTTCTGCCGATCTCGAGCAGAACCCATTGCTCACGCTCCAGCAACCCGAGCCTCTGCAAAGCGAAGCCGGCGAGGGCCCACCGGCGCATCCGCTGCAGCAGGCTCCGGCGCCATCCGCAGAACCGGCCCGGCAGGCAGCGGTTCAGGGCCAGCAGCAACCGCCGCTCGTCGCCGGAAGCGAAAGAGACGAGTCGAGCCTGTCTTACCCATCCGCCGAGCCGTTCGCTGGCGGCCGAGTCGCGGGCGAAGCGGCCGGCTTCGATGCCCCGAAACAACCCACGCTCCGTCAGCAGATCGGTATGCCCGTCGAGATCGACGTCCACGAAAGCGCCGGCCAGCGCGGCAACCGGCAGCCCATGCTCGGAAGGGGCCGCCTCGACCAGCCGCGCGGAACGATTCATGATCAACCGATTTCCGCTCGGGTGGACGATCAACAGGTCGGGCGCGCCGTCCCGATCGATGTCCTCGAGCAGAAGCTGCGTTACCCGGCCCGCCGACGGCCTTTCGGAGGCTATTCGCTGCGCCTCCGCAAACCGCCCTTCCCGATTCCGGTACAGCACGACGTCGCCCGAGCCGTCGACCCACAGCAGATCCGGTTGCAGGTCGAGGGTCCAGTCGACGAACCGGAAGCTGCCGACGCCCTGCAGGTCGAGACCCGCCTCTCGTGCAACGTCCGCAAACCCGCGGCCGTTCCGGCGCAACAACCTGTTCGGGAAACCTTCCGCTGAACGCCCGCAGACGATGTACAGCTCGAGTCGGTTGTCCCCTTCGACGTCCACCCAGGCGGATTGCCTGCCGGGGCAGCCTTCCTTTTGCAGACCGGTGTACGATTCCCCGACTTCGCGGCCGGTGTCGACGTCGTAGAGCAGGTCCCGCGACGCCGGTTGTATGGCGCCGATGCGCCCGCGGGCCCCTCCGCGCACGACGCTGAACTCGGCGCCGCCGTCGCCGTCGAGCTCGCCGAGCGCAACGGAATGGAAGTCTCGCGTTTCGAGGGAAAAGGCGGTGCGCGCGGGAGATCGGTGGCGGCCGCCGATCACGATTGCCGATGCCGGCAGGCCGGTAGCGTCGAAGTCGATGCGGAAGCCGTCACTCGGCGGCGGCCACGGCTCGATGTGGAATGCGCCGGGCCCGTTCAGCGCGAAGCGCAGCCGAGTGCCTCGGCCGTCGACGTCCTGCGCGGCGAGCTCTACTCCGCCGCGCCGCGCCACACGGGCGGGCCATGGAACCCCGACGTGCAGCTCCGCGCCGGGCGCGCCGGGCGCGGCCACGCGTCCGACGATCATCGTGTGGAGATAGTCGATCTGCAGCGTGCCGCGCCGCTCGGGGAGCGATCCGGCGCCGCCCCATCCCGGCAGATTCGGATCCTGGCTCAAGCCGATGCCGTCCGCCCAGACGAGCCGGGCCTCGCCCGCGGCGCCGGCGGTCAGCGCGGCGGCACGTGCGCTGTGACTGACGATCAGCGCCTCGGGCAAACTCGCGGAACGAGTGTCGAAGCCGACCAGGTCGTTCAGGAAATAATGGGTGCCGAGGGACTCGACGCGCATCCAGCGGTTCGATTCGACCGGCAGGGGCAGCATGTGCTCGACATGCAGCAAAGCCGCGACGCCGAGCACGAGCGTTCCGATGGCCGCAGCCCCGCAGGCGACAGCGCCGACACGGAGCATTCGGTGACGCATGGGCGCACTCCCGGGCCGGACTCGGGCGAGTCCCGCAGCCGCTCGCCGAGGTTCGACGGGTCAGAACATCGAGCCGCCTTCCACGACCTGGTTGCCGTCCGGCCAGGTCGGATGGTTCCCTCCCTCGATCAGCACGCCGTAGACGCCCTCGGCAATCGCGGGTTTGCCCCGGACCACGATGACGTCTCCGGGCTTGAACGTATCGGCTTCGTACCCCTGACGCTTGAGGTGCACCACAGCGGCGCCGCCGTAGCTGACGTCCCATTCGTGGACCGTGCCGTCTTCGGCTTCCGCTTCGATGATCAGATACGGGTGCGGATTGATGAAGCGCCACTCGACGACTTTCCCCGTGAGCTCGATCTCCCGGTCCTGGTGATAGATACCGCGGGTGCTGTGGTGGGCCTGAAGGCCTGTACTCACCAGCATGCACGCGGCGAGGATGAAGCCGGTTCTCGACAAGGTCATGAAGATGCTCCTGCTGTCCATGGCGCTCAATAATCGATTCGCTCGACGGGCGGATCGTCCGGATACATCGGCGGCATCAGTCTCAGAGAGTGCCGGGCGGCTTCGACGTCGCATTGCCAGGAACCCTCCCATTCACCCTCGAAAGGGCGGGACGTGACGCGGAAGGACCACGGCTCCCGCAGGAAGAACGTGTCGATCGTGGTGACCTCGAGCACCAGGTTCTCTCCGTCGCGCGAGAAACGCTCGGTCACCCGCTTCTGCGTCGAGGACGGTATGCGGAAATCGGCATTGAGGCCCTGGGGATCGAAAGTGAAGCGGTCGGTGGTCACGACCAGCGCGCCGTCTTCGTAACGGCCCGTGGCATGGCCGAAGTAGAAGAATTCGTTGGTTGCCGGCTCTTCGTGGCCATGGCCCTCGAGCCACACGGTCCTGACCACGTCGTCCTTGCCGTAATGGATCAGAACCCGGTCGTCCTGCTGCTCGATCCTGTAGGCATAGGGGTCGGTCCACAGGTGCGGCACCGACATCGGTGCACAGTCGTATTTGGGCTGGGCCGCCTCGTCGATGGCGTCGCGATAGGCTTTCGCCCGGCTGGTCAGCAGCTCGTCGTCCTCCTCGAGGATCATGCAGGAGAGGTTGAAGCCGCCGCCCCCGCAGCTGCCGAACTGCCAGATGCCGCTGAGATCGGGCACGTCGTCGGCAGCGCCGGCGGACGTGGCCAGTAAAGTTACGGCCAGGGCAATGGGCAAAGGCCTCACGGCGAACGGCAGGATCGCGCGCCCGGGTGATGTGCTCGTCATTAAGATTCCTTCCGATTCTTGTCCCGTGTTCCGGTGTCCCATGGTAGCCGTTGCAGCCTTTCATGGTCGCCTGGACGGAATGGTCCCACATCCGCCGAGGAAGATTATGCCCCGTTCGGCCCGGACTGCGCGCCCCGTAGTCCCGTTCCCGCTCCTCGTGCCCCTTGTTCCCCGCGGGACCGCCGGCCGGCCGACGGGGATCCACCGCACCGACTCGACCGTTGCGCCAGATTCTCGACCGCTTCTGCGACGGCTCGATGGAAGAGCTCGTCAGCGGGATGGTGGACGCGAAGATGCTGACGGTCGTCGCCGCGTCGGCCCGAGGTCGACCTATTCTAGGGAGAGCACCTGACGGACAGCGTCGTGTTCAACGACGCGTGTTAGCGGCGGTCGAATCCGGCCGGGCCCGGCACGGCGGCAGCGCGTCGCCGACCGCCTGCCGGCGTACAATGCCGCCCGATGTTCGCTGCTCGCCCGAAATCGCTGTCATGACCGAGGCTGTGCCCCCGACGCAGACCGTTCTGCTCGCTCCGACGCCCGCGTCCTGGGTCGATTACGCGGTCGCGCATTGGCGCCTTCTACTCGTCGACCACGCGAACTGCGAGAAGAAGGCGGCCTCTACGGCTCTGTCGTTGATGTTCGCGTATTCGGAGGACCGCAAGCTCAGCGGGGCTCTATCGCGTCTCGCTCGAGAGGAGCTTCGCCACTTCGAGCAGGTGCAGCGCATCATGCAAACGCTCGATGTTCCCGACGTCCGCCAGAAGCCCGGGCGCTACGCCGCCGGCCTGCGCGCGGCCATGCTCAAGACGGAGCCCGCCCGCAAGCTCGACGTGCTGCTCGTCGGCGCGCTGATCGAGGCGCGCTCGGCCGAGCGCTTCCGGCTGCTCGTCCCGCGGCTTCCGGATCCTCTGGCCGAATTTTATGCGGCGCTCGAGCGCTCGGAGGCGCGCCACTTCGAGCTCTATCTGAATCTTGCGCGCGAGGCGGACGAGTCGGACGGCGGCGGCGAATGCGCGCGCAGGCTCGCGGTGCTCGCAGCACGCGAGGCCGAGCTCGCGACGGCACCCGACCGCGTCTTCCGCTTCCATTCCGGGGCGCCCGTATAGTCGATCGTCCGCGCCGGCACGCGCCACCTGAGCACACAATCAGATGCCGCTGCTGCCGACGAAGAGCTCGCGCTTCTCTGAACCGCATGCGCGGATAAGTCGCGCATGCGGGAAGTAATTGACCATAATCCGGTCCTTGGATCGGAACGGGGCCCGAGAGTATAGTTAGCGCGTCGAAACAGAATGGCGTCTCGCGGAATAATGATCACTATAAGCCGCCCGCTACCATTGCTCGTCGCTGCCCTGCTGACGGCTTGCGGAGGAGGCGGAGGAGGCGGCGGCGCGCCGACGCCGGTCGACGAGTCTCCTTCTGACAGCAGCCCTCCGCCGCCGGCCGAGCAGCCGGAATCGCGCAAGGCGGACCTGACGGGCCGAAACGGCATCGAGCTCGCCGAGGTCGTTCGGCTCGCGTTGTTCAGCGAGATCGAGAGCTTGGACAGCCTGGTGCTGGCTTTCGGCGGAGGCGCCGTGCCGGCGTTGGATCTGGAGAACGGCCTGCAGGAATGGTCGTGCTCGGCCGGAGGGGCGGGGTCGGTGGACGTGCGGGAGCAGGGCGCGATCGTCGTCGTCGAATACTCCGACTGCAGGGAACAGGGAGGCTGGGTTCGGCTCGACGGCACGGTTGAATACGGCTTCTCGAACGTCGACTCGTTGCAAGGCAGTTTCGACTACACCGTGTCGTATACGGACGTCCGATCGACCATCGGCGATGACTCGCAGACGATGAGCGGCATGATCTCCATTCACACCGAGACGCTCGGCGGCGTCCACGTGCACGAGATCGTGCTCGATCACATGGTCGAGTCGACGTCGGGGGAAAGCGTCAGTGCCGAAAGCCTTGCGGCCACGATGACACATCCGCACGCCGATCCCCTGCGGATGACGATGACGCGGACCGGCGGCTCGATCGAGTTGAGCGGCATCGGCCGCGCGGATCTGGCCTACCTGCCCGAAAGCTCGGAAGTTCATGTCATCGGTGCGGCGGGCAGCGAGGTCTTCGTCACGCTCGACGGCGCGACCTATTCGCTGCGTTTCACGGACGAGCAGGGCGGCGTGCAAACCGTATCCGTGGATGTGAGGCACCTTTTCTATCTCAGCGCGCTCGACGGCGTGAATGCGGCGCCGATGGTGGGGAGCTTCCAGGCCGACATGGAGGTCGAGGTCGGCACCATTGTCACGCTCGACTTCAGCCGAGAGATCTTTGACCCGGATCTCGAAGAGATAGAGATTGCGCTCGAGGTGTTGGATAGCGCGCCGGTCGAGATTACGACCGTCGAAGAGGGCGTTTTTCAGGCGAAGCCGCAGGCCCGCGGCGAGTTCGTGCTGGTGGTAACAGCCACCGACCCGCACGGCGCGGCCGCGACCGATGAATTCCGGATAGTCGCGCTCGTCGACAGCGACGGAGACGGCATTTACGATCGAGACGACCCCGACGACGACAACGACGGCGTGCCGGACGATAACGACGACCTGCCGCTCGACCCGAGCGATAGCGTCGACACCGACGGCGACCGGGTCGGAAACGATGCCGACCCGGATGACGATGGCGACGGCGTTCCCGATGGCGAAGACGCCTTCCCGCTCGATCCCGCTTGCGCGAGCTTCGATCAAAGCGACGGCGAGCAGTGTCTGACGTCCTCGATTCGAAACCTCGACAGGTTATTCGCCGACGAGGCCGGCATCCTCTACTTCGTAATCCATGCCGACAAGTCCGTATTTCGCTGGGATTCGAACGCTGACTCTTTCCTGCCGACCTTGACTCTCGGCACGGCCGTGCCGTCCGATAGCTCAATGAAGAGCTCGGTCTACGTTTCAAGCCATGCGCGTGTCTATTTCGGCTACGACAACGGCGCCGTCACTTACATCGACATAGACGGCGGCGCGGAGCAGCCGTTCGCGACCCTTCCGTTCGCCGTCGACGAGCTCGCCGACGCGGGCAATTTCGTTCTCGCGCAGGGCGGATCGACTACGCATTACGTGTTCGCCTCGGACGGCACGCTTCTGGCGAACGCGGACAGTTACCGCTCCGGCGCCTATGCCTACAATCCGGCCGAGGAGCGGGTGTACTTCTTCAGAGACGGCATTAGTCCAAATGACCTGCATTACGAGCAGATCGACCAGGCCACGGGCGAGTTCGTCACTGTGGGCGAGACGCCTTACCACGGCAGCTATTTGATGGTTCCGCCGATCGTCATCTCGCCGGATGGCGGTCTGGTTCTGATCGGCAGCGGCAACCTGTTCAATGCAGGCGCGCTGGATTGGGCGGGCGCCATCCCCGGCGGAATCGGCGCGGCTCGCTGGGACGGGACCGACGGACTCGTCGTGCTGCGCGAACAGAATGGTCAGACGCGCCTCGAGCGGTACGACGCCGCGCTCGACGTCGTCGAGCAGCAAGTGTTCGACGGTATACCCCGCGGCATCGAGAGGACGGCGACCGGGTATGCGGTCGTCACCGTGACCGCGGACCGGGCACTGATCGAGTTTTATCAGCCGAGCGACGACACTGACGGCGACGGCGTTGTCAATTCGACCGATGCGTTCCCGCTCGATCCGGCGGCGTCCGTCGACACCGACCACGACGGCTATCCGGACGACTGGAACGAAGGCGCGTCCGAGACGGACAGCACGACGGATCTCGTGCTCGATGCGTATCCGAACGACTCGGCCTGCTATCTGCCCGAGCACGGCGACGGTACCACGTGCGACATCGCGAGCACGCTGCCGGAGTACCTGCCGGATCTTGTCATGGCCGATGCCGACGGCATCGTCTATCTCTTGAGCGCAGAGAACCACCGCGTCTACCGCTACTCGGCGGCGGCTGAGCAGCACCTGTCGCCGATTCTGGTCGGCATGGATGCGGCGTTGAACGCGACGGCACCTACGACGATGGAGCTCCAGCCCGCCCACCAGCGGCTGTATCTGGCCTATGCCTCCGGAGCCGTTACCTACGTCGATCTGACCGAGGCGCAACTGCAAGAGCGGCCGTTCGTCGCGGTGGCCGAGGCGGTCAACGGGCTCGGTGCCGCCGGCGAGTTCCTGCTCGTGCAGGACGGCAGTGGCGCGTGGGGAACGCACTACTACTTCGACGAGACGGGCACGCTGCGCGACAGCGCGGATTGGAATTACTTTTCCACTGATTATGAGTGGAACGAACTCCACCGCCGGCTTTTCTTCTTCCGGGATGCGATGTCGCCCAATGACCTGCATTACGAGGAAATCGGTACCGACGGCACGATCGTGTCTTCGGGCGAGACCCCGTATCACGGCGGCTATGCATACAAGATGCCGATCGCGATGTCGCCCGACGGTCAGTACGTGCTGGTCGGGAGCGGCGACATCTACCGCAGCGATGATCTGACATGGTATCGGTCGCTGCTTAACGATTTCGTTGGAGTTGTCTGGGACGACAACGGAAACGTCGTGACCGCAAGGGACGTCGGCGGCTTGACGCGGATAGACCGTTACGATGCGAGCCAGAGCTGGACCGGCGAAGAGGACTACGCCGGCGTACCGCTGTCGTTGATCCAGCACCCCGGAGGATATCTGCTCGTCGGCCATGACGGCCTCGAGCCCGTGTTTACACCCGTGCCGAGATAGCCAGGATCAGCGTGACACGCACTGGCACGTGATCGAGAACTGTTACCCGATACGCATACCATCGGTAACCGCTCGGGCGCGTGTAGTTCTTCGGCTCCGACCGCCTCGACGTCAACCGTCCGTCGAGCGGCAGAGCGGACGTCATGGCCTCGCGATCGGCTCCTCATCGCCGGTAGTCGCCCGCGTTCAGGCCCAGCTTCCGTATTCGCGACGCCAGCGTCGTCGGCTTGACGTTGAGCAGCGCGGCGGCGCCGTGAGGGCCTGAGACTTTGCCGTTGGCGATGCGCAGCGCCGCTTCGACGTTGTCGCGCTCCGCCTTCCGGCGCTCCTCGTCCGTCTGGATCAGGCGCGGGGCGTCCGGCGCGTGTGCGGTTTTCGCCCGCGGCGCGACCGCCGGCAGGTCGAGGACCAACCGGTCGCCGCGGGCCAGGATCACGGCGCGCTCGAGCACGTTCTGAAGCTCTCGCACGTTGCCCGGCCAGTCGTAGCTTTGCAGCCGCGCGATGTCGGCCTCCGTGACGCGCACGGCGGGGCGCCCCTTGCGGCTCGGCCCGGACAGAAAGTGCTGGACCAGAAGCGGGATGTCCTCCGGCCGATCGCGCAGCGGTGCCGACTGTATCGGGAACACGCTCAACCGAAAGTAAAGATCCTCCCGAAAACGTCCCTCGTCGATCTCCTTGCGCAGGTCCCGATTCGTCGCCGCGATGATGCGCACATTCACGTTGCGGGTCTTCTCTTCGCCGACGCGCTCGAACTGGCCTTCCTGGATCACGCGCAGCAGCTTGACCTGCAGCTCGATCGGAATCTCGCCGACCTCGTCGAGAAACAGCGTGCCGCCGTCGGCGAGCTCGAAGCGCCCGATGCGGTCGCGCAGCGCGCCGGTGAACGCGCCGCGCACGTGGCCGAAGAACTCGCTCTCGAACAGGTCCCGCGGAATCGCGGCGCAGTTGACGCGGATCAGTGGTCGGCCGCTGCGCGGGCTCGCGTCGTGGATCGCCCGCGCGACGAGCTCCTTGCCGGTGCCGGACTCCCCGGTGATCAGCACCGTCGCGTCCGTGTCCGCGACGAGCTCGATCTGCCGCCGAAGCGTCTCGACGGCCTGGCTGCGGCCGATGATGCCGCGGTCGTTGACGCCGAGCCGAATCTCCTCTTTCAGATAGGCGTTCTCGCGCTCGAGCCGCTCGCGCAGCCGGTCGACTTCGGCCAGCGCATTACGCAACCGCTCCTCGGCCTCTTTGCGCTGCGTCACGTCGCGGAACACGACCACGGCGCCGACGACGACGCCTCGATCCTTGATCGGCGTCGACGTGTACTCGACCGGGACCGCCCGGCCGCTCTTGTGCCAGAAGACTTCGTCGGCGACCGTGTGCACTGCGCCATCGCGAAACGCGGCATAGATCGGACAGTCCCTGTTCGGATACGGGCGCCCGTCGGCATGGTGATGGTGCACGAGCGCGTGCATGTCGCGGCCGACGAGCTCGTCCGCGCTCCAGCCGAGCAGCGCCTCGGCCGCGGGGTTCGCGAACGTCGTCAGGCCCTCCGCGTTGACACCGTAAATCCCTTCGC
>JAFGNC010000515.1 GCA_016927175.1 Gammaproteobacteria bacterium
ACGCGGTGGTCATAGGACAGCGACAGCGGCAGCATCAGCCGCGGCACGAACTCGCCGTCGCGCCAGACCGGCCTCCACTGGCTGCGCGAGACGCCGAGGATCGCGATCTCGGGCGCATTGATGATCGGCGTGAAGAACGTGCCGCCGATACCGCCCAGGCTCGACACGGTGAAGACGCCGCCCTGCATGTCGTCGGGCCTGAGCTTGCCGCCGCGCGCGCTCTCGCTGAGATTGCCGAGCGCCGTCGCGAGCTCGTAGACGTCCTTGCGATCGGCGTCCCGGATCACCGGAACGACGAGCCCGCTCGGCGTGTCGGCCGCGAATCCGAGATGCGTGTAGTGCTTCAAGATCAGCGTCTCGCCGTCCGGGGCGAGCGAGGCTTTGAAGTGCGGGAATTCTTCGAGCGTCAGCACGCAGGCGCGCATGATGAACGCGAGCGGCGTCAGGCGTATCCCCCGCTCCCCGGCCGCCTCTTTCAGCGACTGACGCGTCTCCTCGAGCGCCGTGATGTCGGCCTCGTCGTGCTGCGTCACGTGCGGAATGTTGACCCAGCTCGCGTGCAGGCGCTGGCTCGAGATGCGCTGAATGCGCCGAAGCGGCCGCTCCTCGATCGCTCCGAACTTCGCGAAGTCGACCGCCGGCACCGCGGGCAACGCGCCGCCGCGGGCGCCGGCTCCGCCCCGGATGATTTCCTTGACGAACCGTTTGACGTCATCGGCCGTGACGCGGCCCTTGCGGCCGCTCCCGCGCACGCGGCCGAGATCGACGCCGAGCTCGCGTGCAAGCTTGCGCACGGACGGGCTCGCGTGCGCTTTGGAGAAGGCCTGCTCGTCTATCGGCGCGACGCGCCCGGCGGCCGCCGCCCTTTCGCGCGCGGGCGCTTCCGCCTCCGCAGGCTGCTCCGAGCGCGCTGCCCGCTCCTGCCGCTCGACCGTCTCCTCGACGGTCGTCGGGGCCGGCTCCGGCTCCTCGTCCGGCGACGCGAGGCTCGGCTCGAGCGTCAGGATCTCGTCCCCGGCGGAGACGCGATCGCCGACCGCGACCTTGATGGATACCACCCTGCCCGGCTCGGGCGACGGCACGTCCATCGTGGCCTTGTCGGTCTCGAGCGAAATCAGGCCCTGCTCGGCCTCGACCTCGTCGCCTTCGGCGACGAGCACGTCGATGATCTCCACGGCGTCGAAATCGCCGAGGTCGGGCACCCGCACCGGCCTCGGCCGGACGCCGCCGCGCTTCGCCGGCGCCGCTTCGGCGCCGTGCGCGGCGGGGTGCTCTGGTTCGCGCGCGGTCGCGGATTCACCGGACGCGCCAGCAGTCGGCGCGGCGGACTCGCGCTTCGCCGCGGCATCCCCGGCGTCCTTCGCCGCGCCACCCTCTGTGCGCTTCGCCGCGGCGCCTTCGGCGCCGTCAGCCGCGGCGTCCGGTTCCCGCGCGGCTGGCCCGGCCTCCGACGCCTCGCCAGCAGCCTCGCTGCCGCCGGCCGCCGGCCCGTCACCCGCGCCGTCTCCGTCGAGGACGACGATGACGTCGCCGGTAGACACGCGGTCGCCGACGGCGACCTTGATCTCGACGACCGATCCGGCGGCCGTCGACGGCACGTCCATCGTGGCCTTGTCGGTCTCGAGGGTCACCAGCGGATCTTCGGGCTCGATCCGGTCACCGACCTTGACCAGAACTTCGATGATCTCTACATCGGCGAAATCGCCAAGATCGGGTACGGAGATGTCCACGGCGCTTCAGTCTGGTCGTCAGAGCGTAACGGGATCCCGCTTATCGGGATCGATGCCAAAGCGCCGGATGCCCTGCGTTACCGTCTCGGCATCCAGCACTCCGTCGTCGGCGAGCGCCTTCAGCGCGGAGAGGACGATGGAATGGCGGTCCACCTCGAAGAACTCGCGCAGAGCGCGGCGTCCGTCGCTGCGTCCGTAGCCGTCGGTGCCGAGAACCGTATAACGGCCGGGCACCCACTGGCGGATCTGGTCCGGCACCGTCTTGATGTAGTCGGTGGCCGCGACGAAAGGTCCGGAGCGCTTGGCAAGCTGCTTCGACACGTAGCTGACCCGCGGCTTCTTGCCAGGGTGGCGCTCGTTCCACCGCTCGACCTCGAGCGCTTCGCGGCGCAGCTCGCTGAAGCTCGTCACGCTCCAGACGTCGGCCGCAACGCCGTAGTGCTCCTCGAGCAGCTCGGCCGCCGCGACCACCTCGCGCAGAATCGTGCCGGACCCGAACAGCTGCACGTGCGGCTTCTTCCTGCCGCCGGATTTCTTGCCTCCGCCGGTCTCTTTCAACAGATACATGCCACGCAGGATGCCTTCCTCGGCGCCCTCCGGCATCGGCGGGTGAACGTAGTTCTCGTTCATGCAGGTGATGTAGTAGAAGACGTTCTCCTGCTCCGTGCACATGCGCCGCATGCCGTCCTGCACGATGACCGCGAGCTCATAGGCATAGCACGGGTCGTACGCGCGGCAGTTCGGGATCGTCGTCGCGACGAGCTGGCTGTGCCCGTCCTGATGCTGCAGCCCCTCGCCCGCCAGCGTCGTGCGGCCCGCGGTGCCGCCGATCAGGAAGCCGCGTGCCTGCATGTCGCCGCCGGCCCACGCGAAGTCGCCGACCCGCTGGAAGCCGAACATCGAGTAGTACATGTAGAACGGGATCATCTGCACGCCGTGATTCGAATACGACGTGCCGGCAGCGATCCACGAGCAGAACGAGCCGCCCTCGTTGATGCCTTCCTGCAGGATCTGCCCCTTCTTGTCCTCGCGGTAGTACGTCAGCTGGTCGGCGTCCTGAGGGGTGTAGAGCTGCCCCATCGAGGAATAGATGCCGACCTGCCGGAACATGCCTTCCATGCCGAAGGTCCGCGCCTCGTCCGGCACGATCGGCACGATGCGCGGGCCGATGGTCTTGTCCCGCACGAGAGCGGTAAGCATCCGCACGAGCGCCATCGTCGTCGAGATCTCGCGCTCGCCGCTGCCTTCGAGCTGCACCTTGAAAAAGTCGAGATCGGGCACCACCGGCGGCTCGACCTTCGTGCGGCGCGCGGGCAGGAAACCGCCGAGCTGCTTGCGCCGCTGCAGCAGATAGCGCTGCTCCTCGCTGTCCTCTGCCGGCTTGTAAAACGGCAGCTCCGCGAGCTCGTCGTCGGAGATCGGAATATTGAAGCGGTCGCGGAACGCCTTCAGGTCGTCCTCGTCGAGCTTCTTCTTCTGGTGCGTGATGTTCTGGCCTTCGCCCGCCGCGCCCATGCCGAAGCCCTTCACGGTCTTCGCGAGAATCACCGTCGGACGGCCCGTGTGGTGCACGGCCTGGTGGTAGGCGGCATAGACCTTGATCGCATCGTGCCCGCCGCGGTTCAGCCGCCAGATGTCGTCATCGGACATGTTCGCGACCATGGCCTTCAGCTCCGGATACCGGCCGAAGAAGTTCTCGCGCGTGTACGCGCCGCCCTTGGCCTTGAACGCCTGATACTCCCCGTCGACGCACTCTTCCATCGTGCGGCGCAGCAGGCCGTGCTCGTCCTTCGCGAGCAGGCGGTCCCAGCGCGAGCCCCAGATGACCTTGATCACGTTCCAGCCAGCGCCCTGGAACGCCGCCTCGAGCTCCTGAATGATCTTGCCGTTGCCGCGTACCGGACCGTCGAGCCGCTGCAGGTTGCAGTTGATGACGAAGATCAGGTTGTCGAGCTTCTCGCGGACCGGCATCGTGATCGCGCCCATGGCCTCGGGCTCGTCCGTCTCGCCGTCGCCGATGAAGCACCAGACCTTGCGATCCTGCGGCGGCAGCAGCCCGCGGTTCTCCATGTAGCGCATGAAGCGCGCCTGGTAGATCGCCATCATGGGACCCAAGCCCATCGACACGGTCGGGAACTGCCAGTAGTCCGGCATCAGCCACGGGTGCGGATACGAGGACAGGCCCTTGCCGGCGCCGACGACCTCCTGCCGGAAGTGCTTCAGCTGCTCGTCCGTCAGGCGCCCTTCGAGATAGGAGCGCGCGTAGATCCCGGGCGACGAGTGCCCCTGGAAGAACACGAGATCGCCACCGTGCTCCTCGGTCGGCGCGCGCCAGAAATGGTTGAAGCCGACCTCGTACAGCGTCGCCGACGAGGCATAGCTCGCGATGTGGCCGCCGTACTCGGAGCTTTTGCGATTGGCCTGCACGACCATCGCCATGGCGTTCCAGCGGATATAGGCTTCGATGCGCCGTTCGATGGCCCGGTCACCCGGGTAATGCGGCTGCTGCCCGACCGGGATCGTGTTCAGGTATGCGGTGTTGGGGCTGTACGGCAGATAGGCGCCGGAACGGCGCGCGTGGTCGATCATGCATTCGAGCAGGTAATGGGCCCTTTCGGCGCCGTGAACCCTCAGAACGGAATCGATCGACTCGAGCCAGTCCTGTGTCTCCTCCGGATCGGTATCGCCTTCGGCCCCTGTGAACGTCGGAAGTGGTCGTGCGCTCGCCATTGATGCTCCTGCCGCCAGCCTGTGCGCGCAAAAATTCGACCCGAATCAATAAATTCGAGATCGGACTTCGCGGTGAATTCGCCAGGCGCTCCTGCTACGATGCCTGCCCGATACTGATTGTATCGCTTTGTATTGCTGTACGCGGCGCTATGATCGGGGTTTGCCCACAAGGGGTCAAGGCAGCCGGAATGATCGAGTTTCCCGAATTCAGACCGCTGAAAATCAGTCAAAGCACCCGCGCCGCCACCGATACGCAGCTCGCATCCCTTGATCACGTCGTCATCGTCGTGCCGAAGGATCCGCCGGCATCGGCGTTCATGTCGCTGCCGCAGGGCAAGCAGCTGCACAAGCTGCTCGAGCGCGTGCGGACGCAGGGCGGGAATCGGGCGATGTCGCGGCTCACGAACGTCAGGGCGACGGGCGTCACGATCGCGATGCTGGACACCGGCTCCGCTTTCGGCGCGCTGACGTGGGCACGGGAGGTCCTCGTCGATGCCTTGAGAGATCGGCCCCGGAAACTCGGCGTCCTGACGGCCGGCCTCGACGAGCCGGCGCGCGCCAGGACCGTCGGCCATATCGTCGCGGCCGCCGAAGCCGCCGCGTTCAAGCTGCCGTCCTTCAAGACCGAGGACTATCCGCGCCAGGCCGAGCTGGAGTCGGTGGCGCTGCTCGACGTGAAGCCGCGCATCGAGCTCGAGCGCATACTCGCAGAGGCCACTGGCAACAATCTTGCGCGCTGGCTGACGGCGATGCCCCCGAACCGGCTCACCGCGGGCACATACAGGCACATGGCCGAGACGCTCGCGAAGCGTTACTCGCTCGGCTGCAAGTTCATCGGCGAGCACGAGCTCGAGAAGCTCGGCGCCGGGGCGTTTCTAGCCGTCGCGCAGGGCAACGCCAAACGGGACGCGGGAATGCTGCGGCTGTGTTACCGGCCGCGAGGATCGCAGAAGCCGGACCTGACGCTGATCGGCAAAGGCGTTCTGTTCGACACCGGCGGGACGAATCTGAAGCCGTTCAAGGGCATGCTCGACATGCATACGGACATGCAGGGCAGCGCCGTCGCGCTCGGCACGCTGATCGCGCTGGTCGAGATGAAGGTGCCGTACGCGGTCGACGCATGGCTTGCCCTGACGGAGAACCGCATGTCCGCCACGGGGTACAAGTCGCAGGACGTCGTGACGGCCGCGAACGGCACGAGCATCCAGGTCATTCACACGGACGCGGAGGGCCGCATGGTGCTGGCCGACGCGCTTGCGCTCGCCGCGCGCGACGAGCCGAGGCTGATCATCGACTACGCGACGCTGACGGGCACGTGCGTCTCTGCGCTGACGCAGCGCTATTCCGGCGTCTTCACGAATCGCCAGGGCGCGAACCAGCTGCTGCTCGATGCCGGAGCCGCATCGGGTGAGCGCGTGTGGCCGTTCCCGATGGACGAGGACTTCGATCAGCTGCTGCGCAGCGACGTCGCGGACGTCAGGCAGTGCACGGTCGACAGCCACGGCGACCACGTGCTCGCCGCACGGTTTCTGTCGCGTTTCGTGCCGAAATCGATCCCGTGGGTTCACGTCGATCTCAGCGCCGGAGAGCACAAGGGCGGCCTCGCGCACATTCCGACGGACATCACCGGTTTCGGCGTCCGTTTCACGCTCGAGCTGCTCGGCTCGCAGGAGCCGGCCGAGCTCGCGGCGAGAATGGCGCCGGACGGGGCAACGCCCGGGAAGGCATCGCCATGAGCAACGCGGAGACGAGCGCAACCTCGGCCGCCGAGGCCGCACCGGGCATCGCGCAGCGGTTTCGGGGCTTCCTGCCGGTCGTCGTCGACGTCGAGACCGGCGGCTTCAATCC
>JAFGNC010000090.1 GCA_016927175.1 Gammaproteobacteria bacterium
GCCTGCCACAGGTAACGGGCGTCGATCGTGGCCGGAGGCGACAGGTTCTGATAGTCCGCGCCGCCCATCAGCACTTTTCCCGCGATGCGGCCGCTCAGCTCGCCTCCGGTGATCGGAATGATGTTGCGGTTGCCCCGCTTGCTCGCGCCGACGGACTGGCTCGGCCCGAGCGTCACGTTCTCGTGGATCAGCACGTCCCCCTGCTGCTCGGATGCGGACTTCCGCCGGTAGTCCCACGGCTGAGCGGGCACCTCCGCCGGCTTCGTAATCCTTATCGCGCCCGCCGCGTCGAGAGGCACGTCGGACACGTCGTAGACCTGCAGGGTCAGCGTGTCGTCATGCACCTCCCGACGCGCGACGTAGGTGCCCGAGTTCATCCAGGCATGGTCGCTCGCCTCGGGCGCCTCGAAGTCCATCACGATCCGGACGTCGTCGGCGTCCGGCCCGGTGCCGGCGTTACGCACATGAACGTAGCTTCCGTCGGCGGCGCGCAGCACCAGGATCTGCTCGATCTCGATCGTGCCGCCGGGGAGCGTCAGCATGAAGTCGAGCGCGCCTTCCATCACCGTGCCGGAGAACTTCGGACCTTCGATCGAGCCTTCGAGACCGACCGCGACGCTTCTCTCCCCGTAGGGCGTCGCGCCGACATCGGCGGCGCGATCGAGCGGGATCTCGAGCTCGAAGATCGGCACGCCGTCCTCGGGGGTCGGGATGCCGTCCGGCAGGTAGCACTCCCAGGAAGGGTGCGGGATCAGAAGCGGACCGGGCTGCTGCGTCACGGCGTCGTGCGCGACGACGCTCAGCATGACGGCTCCGAGGGCGGACAGCGCCGCGGCCTTCGTTCTTCCGGCGATCATCTGTTGCAGTCCTTTTTCGCGGCGGCAATCGCGGCGAAAGTCATTCGGTTTTCTTGCGTCCCGAGGAGTCAGCGGTCTTCGAGCGCCGTGATTGTATAGCCGTGCGCGACAGGCCGCATCACGGCACATCTTCGGCGGGGAAACGGGATTCCGTCCGGGTGCTCCCTCGCCGCCGCCCGGATCGACTCCGCCCGGCGACCCGTCGTCGCTGTCCGGATCGCCTTCGCCCGGTTACTCGTCGCCGCTGTTCGGATCGGCGGCATCGATTCCGGCCGCGCGGTCGCGAAACTGGTTGAACAGCGATTCGTCGCTCGGGACGCAACGATCCTCGAGGATGCCGGACCAGCCGCCGATCTCCATCTTGTCCTTCGGAATCAGCGCCCAGACTTTCGGGCTGCTCTCCCAGGGCTCCGTGTAGGTCGCGGGATCGATCAGCGTGAGCCGCACGCGCAGCCGGTTCGGACTCGGTCGGTCCCAGCGCTCTTCGAGCACCGCCTCGGCGCTGATCGGAAAACCGTACTGGTCGAGCCACTGGCGGTCGTCGAAACCCGTCGACGTCACGACGAGCGTGTCGCCTTCCCACTGACCCGTCGAGTAGCCGTTGAAGCGCGGCAGGTAATCCTCGACGTCCGGGATGCCGCGGCCATCCATCCAGATATCGCGGAAGTCCCACGTCCACTCGAAAAGCTGCACGATTCGATCGTCCGTCTGCACGATCTCCATCGCCGCGCCGATCCCCGAGAACGTGATCAGCCTGGCGAGGCCGAGCGGCTCGCAGCGCATCTCGGGGTCGTTGCCGAAAGCGGGCAGCACCGCGCGGCGGTAGCCGACGTGGATGTCGTCGCGCTGCTCGGCCTCCTCGCCGCCGAGCTCGAGCCCGCGCGATGGCCGGTTCTGCTCGAATCGCCGCTGGCCCTCCGGCGTCATCGGCGGCGTCTCGCCGAAAAAGCCGTAACCCGGCCACGTGGCCGGATCACGACATTCGGGGCACGGCCCGAGATCGTACTGCTGCGGAGCCCGGCTCCAGAGCCCGCGGAAATCCCGCTTGTCGTAATCGCGCGTGTCGGTGTCCGAGGAGCCGATGCCGCCCGGAGCCGCCTCCCGGGGCGCATTCTGAGCCGCCTCCCGGGGCGCGTTCTGAGCCGCGACGCTCTGCGCCAGCAGCGCCAACACCCAGCACGCGGCGGCCACGAGCGGTTCGCGCTTCGTCATCGGGATGGCTCCTGACCGGGCAGCAACTCGTCGCCCTGCGGCTGGCGGCCGCCGGGCACGCCGTCGAGATCGGGGGCACCCGGGCCGCCGAAGCCGCCCGCGATCGCCTCGCCGCTCTCATTCTCGATTCGCATCACGATGCCGCTGAATCCGCCGGCCCGCGACGTGCCGAGCGTGAGCTTCACGCGGGTGCCGGGCGCGAGCGCGTCGAGCGTCCGCTTGCGCGTCCAGCCCTGTCGGGCCATCGTCGAGGGGTTCGTCAGCAGCTCCGCGACCCAGTGCTCGACCTCGCCGTCACCGACGATCCGGTCGAAGGTCATGGTCGGGTGCGGATTCGCATAGTTGAACTGCGTCACCGTCGCCCACGTCGTCCACAGGTTCTGTACGTCGTAGGAGATGCTGCTGCCGTGGTGCGCGGCGGCGGACAGCGCAAACAGCGCGAGCGCGGCGCCGAGAGCCGCAATCCCGCGAGGCATCCGTTCTTTCATCAGTCCTCCTTCAGCGGTCGCCGGCGAGGTCCCGGTAGATCGCCTCGATGAATGCATCGGTCGTCCACGGCCCGCTCTCCGCCCCGAAGACGCCCGAGTAATCTAGCGCCGGACGGCTGCGCCTGACTTCGGCCAGCGAATCCCCGTTGTCGATCGCGTGCTGAATCCGATCCCGTATGATCGTCAGCATGTCGCGATATTCCGCGACATCGGTTTCGTCGTAGAGCCGGCCGTGCCCCGGAACGACTATCGTCCCGCCCTGAGCGCGCGTTTCCGCGACCGTGATGTCGAGGATGCGGTTCAGGGCCGCGATGAGCCCGTTGACCGAGCCGCCCTGATTCGCGGCGAAGCTCGGAAAGCTCGTGGTCGAGATCACGCCGCCGGCGCTGACGACGTCGGAGCCGCGGAAGAACACGAGCGAATCCCCGTCCGTATGCGCCGCCGGGACGTGAACGATCTCGATGGGCTCACCGTTGAAGTAGATGGCCTTCGAAGCGCCATAGAACGTATCCATGACCAGGTTGCCGGCCTCCGAGCCGGTCTCGACCAGGCGCAACCCGACGTTCTCGTGCGCGAGAATCGCTGCCTGCTGCAGCGGCTCGTTCGCGAGCGATACGGTGCCGCCCGTGTGGTCGGCGTGGAAATGCGTGCTGATCACGTAACGGATCGGCCGATCGCCCGCCAGCCTCCGTATCTCCTCGCGAACGCCCGCCGCCATCTCGCTGGTGCCCGCATCGACGACTAGCACGCCTTCGTCGCCGATCTGAACCGTGACGTTGCCCCCTGCGCCGAAGATTGCCCAGACCTTGCCCTTGACGTGCATCGAGCGGATGCCGTCCGCGCGCCGCGCAGGCTCTGCGACGTCGGCCGGCGGCGCCGCGACACGGCGACCTCCGCCGGACTCGAGGCGCGCGGCGAACTCCGGATACATCGTCGCCGCCCCGGCGGCCATGGCCCAGCGCGGCACCGCATACTCTTCCGAAAACTCGTCGAGCAGCGTGTTCTCGTCGGGCAGAAAATGGGGCACGTAGTACTTGCCGGCCGTCGTCTCCTCCGCCGGGAAGCACTTGTAGAAGATCGGCCCGTCGTTGCGTGTGAACGGGTCGCCGAGAACGGGCGCCGGACGGGTCGTCGGCACGTACTCCGTGGTCCTGACGAAGGGCTCCGCGAAGTACACCGGGTCGTCGATGATCGTCGTCACCAGCAGGTAGTCGTCGAAGCGCGTGAAGTACTCCAGCATCCTGGCGCGCTCGCTCGTCGGCGTGCCGTTGCGGCGCAGCCAGCCCGGCTTCATGTGCGTCGTCTCGACGACGAGAGAGTCGCCTTCCCAGCGGCCGGTCGAAAAGCCCTCGAAGGTATGGAGCGCCTCCGGCGGCGGATGTGGACGGCCGTCCAGCCACACGACGCGGTCGATGCCGAAAGTCCCCTCGAGCCGGATCGCCTCGGCGACGCGGCGCACGCCGTCGTACTCCGTGTTCACGACCAGCGTGTTCGGACCCCAGAGCTGGTAAGCGGCCGGATGGGGGGTGCACTGATGCTCGGGGACGCTGAGCCAGGAACCGGAGTAGCTCTCGGCTTTGCGGATCCCCGCTTCGTTGAGCGGAAGCCCCAGATAGTCTCCGATCTCGGGCCCGGACCCCCTATCGTTGAAGTCCTCGTGCCCGAAGAGACCCGGATGGTCCCAGGCGCCGGTGAAATCCACCTGAGCCGACGCGATCGAGACCGGAAGCAACGCAAACGCGGCGAGGAGATCGGATCGTTTCATCGCCTACTCTCTGCCCGCGGCAAGCGGCGGCGCCGTCCGGCAGGGCGACGGGCTCCAGTTGGAATCATCGGGCTCCCGCTTGAAATGCGACGACGTGACGAAGTCGCCGTTGAGATAAACCGGGTCGCGAACGATCGACAGCACGGTCAGATAGTCGTTGCCGAAAGCCGAAACGCGCGAGAAGTACTCGGTCAGCTCCGCGTTGTCGCTGTAGGGCAGTCCGTTCTTGCGCAGATAGCCGGCCCGCAGCTGCGTGGTCACGGCCTTCAGCGCGCCCATCGGCGGGGCGTCGGACGTCGCGGGCGGCCTGCCGCCGAATAGCGCGCGCAGATCGAAGCCGCCGACCGGATGCGTCCACTCCGCCCGCGTGAAGCCCTGCCAGCTCCTGTCGGCCGGCGGGGCCGCGCCGCCGCCGAAACGCAGCAGCCGCGTCTGCTCGCCCGCATCCGTCTCGATCTTCAGCGTGTTCTCGTCCTGCCAGGTGATATGCAGGCGCAACGGCATCCGCATCAGGCCCGCGGCGCCGAAAGGGCGGCAGGCTTCACCGCTCGCCGCATCCTGCTGCGGATCCCATGCCCCGGCGACGCGCCTGCCCTCGGGATTCAGCGGCACGCTCGTCGCGTCACCGGGCGGCGCCGTGATCATTCGCCACAGCCAGTCTTCCGTGACGAGCGCCACCCAATAGCCCGTGAGGTCCACCTGAGCCGACTCCTGCGCCGATCGCGGAGCGGCCGGGCGGCCGCCGGGCCCCGGGCCGGGCTGCGCCCCGGCGACGTGACACGCGATCAGCAGTACGGCCGACAGAGCCGCGGTAGACGCCCAGGACGAGGAAGGCCGTCGCATCAGTCCACGACCTCGCCGGGCCGGTTGCCCCAGCCGAAACCGTCCGTGGTGCGCGTGATCTCGATCAGCAGCATGCGGTGCTCTTCGGCGACCCGGCCGGGATTACCCGTGACGACGACGGGGTCGCCCGGCCGCAGCGTTTGCGCGGTCATGCCGCGGGCACCGAGCTGAGTCGCGCCCTGCCACTCGATGGCCCAGCGTGTGGCCCCGCCCGAATCATCGGGCACCAGCACGTGCAGGATCGAGTGCGGATTGCGGAACTGAAACTGCACCACTTTGCCTTCGATCCGGACGGTCTCGTCGGCCTGGTAGACGGCCGAGAACGAGTGATGCGCGGCAACGGGAGGGCCCGACATCGCCGTAAGCGACAGGGCGAGGAGCATCGTTATGCGTTTCATGCTTCTTACCTGGCAGCTTTGCGGAGGATGTCCGCCTGCATGCATTCGGAGACGATTCTCCAGAAGCGCTGATAGCCGTCAGCGCCCATGACGAAAGGGTGCGGGTCGCCGGGCGTCCGGGCCGCGAGCGCGGCGAGGCGCGCGGGGGTATCGTCGAAGATCGGGTGATTCTGAATCTCGACGTCGACGCCCTCTCGCGCCGCGACGTCGAGAAAGTGAGCGATCGAATCGATGTACTGCGTAAGTCCCGGCGCGGGCGTATACGCCGCCGCGAGCACGGTGCCGCCGAACAGCCCCGCCACATGGCCCGCGCCGCCGTCCCGCACGGGGAAAATGAAGGCCAGCGCGCCCGGGGTGTGACCCGGAATTTCGACCGGGGTGATCGTCGTGTCGCCGAGCACGATCGGCTCACCTTCGCGCACGGTCAGGTCGCGCGACGGTGCGGGCGTGCTGCCAGGCCTGCCGGAGGCCGCCGACTGCTCGATCGTGCCCCAGTCGGCTTCCGTCGTACCGACACGTGCGCCGTATGTCGTCTGAAAGTAGCTCGCGCCGCCGTAATGATCGGAATGCCCGTGCCCGAGCAATACGAGCTTGACGTCCGACGGGTCGAGACCGAGCTCGACGAGCCCTGGAAGCAGCACCGGCTCGACCTCTGCCGCGACGCCCGCATCGATCAGGACGATGCCTTCCGAGGTGGTGATCGCGTACACCACCGTCTCCGAGTTCCCGAGCGCGTACAGGTTGTCGAACAACCTGACGGGCTCGAGCGGCGGAGCCGAGAAGTCGTTCGGCCGCGCGTTGCCCGGAACGCAGAAGAACTCGAAGGGTGCCGTCAGCTCGGTGCCCGCGAGTCGTCGCGCGTTCTCGATGTGCGCAGCGATACGCGCTTCGGCCGAGGTTCCGTCAGGTTCGACGCTCTGCGATCGCGCATCGCCCAAAGGGAATGCGAGAACCGTTGCGGCCACGCCGAGATACAGGGTGGAAATGTACGGCCTTATCTGGCGCATGCGCTCTCCGGGTGAGCTCCCGTTGCGGGAGGTGCCTGCCTTGGAGTCCGGATACTGCCGGCAAGCGCAATTCGTCGGAAATGCGATTCTATGATGGCAGGTATAACGCGGGCCGATTGGCTGCGCCGTGTCAGAGCGACCGTGCGACCTCCACCAGGAGCTCGCGCATCCACGCGTGCCCCGGGCTCGAAGTGAAACGCGGGTTCCAGGCGAGCTTTTCGCACAGCGCCGGCGCATCGAAGGGCAGCTCCAGCAACCGCAGATCCGCCGCCTCCTGCATGCGCTCGCCGAGGCGCTTCGGCACCAATGCCAGCAGCCCGGTACCGTGCAACAGGAACGGCGCCGCCGTGAAGCTGCCCGTCGAAGCTGCGATCTTGTGCGCATGACCGTGCCGCGACAGGTATTCGTCCGCAATCGAAAGGTGCGCCGGATCCGAGACGTTGAAGGACAAGTGGGGATGCTCGAGGTACTCCTCGAGCGTCAGCCGATTCCCGATCGACGGATGGCCCGCCCAGACGGCGCACACCCAGCCATCGTCGAACAGCGGGATCGAAGGAAGCGGCAACTCGAACTCGGCGGGGAGAATGCCGAAATCGATCTCGCCCGCCGCGATGCGCTCGCCGGCTTCCACGTCGAGCCGCACGAAGTGCAAGGCGACACCCGGCGCAGCCTCCCTCAGCCGCTGCATCAGAGGGCCGAACAGCAACAGCACGGCATAATCGCTCGCCGCGACGCTGAAAGAGCGATTCTCGGTGGCCGGCGAGAAAGTCGGCTTCGAATCCACCAGCTCTTCCAGCTCCAGGACGCACCGCTGCACGCGATCCGCGATGCCGGCAGCAAACTCCGTCAGCTCCAGATTGCGGCCGACGCGAACGAGCAGCTCGTCGCCGAAAGTCTGCCTCAGCCTCGCCAGCATCCCGCTCATCGCCGGCTGGCTGATGAAGAGACGCTCCGCTGCGCGCGTGACGTTCTTTTCCTTCAACAGCGCATCGAGCGCGAGCAGAAGGTTCAGATCGAACTGTCTGAGATTCATCGTGCTGGTATCGGCCTCGCTGAGTCGAAGGAAGCCGGCACGGATCGGTACCGCGCGCAGCGGCGATTCCGCGGCCCTCCAGGCCCGGCTTCGACGGCTGGCCAGCTTCCGAACTGCAGGCAGTTTACCTGCCGTGCGGTCCTGGCGTTACTGCGGCTACGCGAAATCCGCGATCGGTGGACGGCGCACTGAATCTGCTCGACGGAGCAGACGAGCATCCGTTTCGGCCCTTCTCGACGTCAGTCGAAGGTGCCTCTCCATTCCCAGCCGTCGAGCGGGCGACGTATCGACAGCATCCGCATCCGATAATCCTCCGCGGCCCGGCCGGGATTGCCCTTCACGACCACGCGGTCGCCGATTCTGAGCGTCTCGCGCGAGATGCCCTCACCCGTCAGCGCGTTCACGCCGGCCCATTCGATCGCCCAGCGCCGCATCTCGCCCGTATCGTCCGGCGCCAGCACCTGCACCATCGAGTGCGGGTTCCGGAACAGAAACTGCGCGACCTCCCCTTCGATCGTCTGCTCGCGATCGGAGTCGTAGGTCGCCGCGAAGGAGTGATGGGCTGCCGCGGCCCCGGCCACCGCACAGGCGAGCACGAGCAGTGCGCCGATCGAAGCTTTCCGGAATCCATTACCCATGACCGACTTCATGACAGACTCTCCTTCATCTATCTCGGCGCGACCGATCAACCGAAAGGCCCCGGCGGCTCGGGCTCACGCTCGACGAGCGGCGGACGGA
>JAFGNC010000516.1 GCA_016927175.1 Gammaproteobacteria bacterium
CCGAGCGAGTTCACGCAGATCACGAAGTAACGGTGCGTGTCGATCGGGTGACCCGGACCGATGATCTCCTCCCACCAGCCCGGAGTCGGATCGTCGACGCTCGAGGCGGCATGCGCGGACGGCGACATGCCCGTGAAGATCAGCACCGCGTTGCTGCGGTCCTCGTTCAGCTCGCCCCAGGTCTCGTACGCGATGCCGGCCTGCACGAGGTGCCCGCCCCGATGCATCGGGAACTCGCCCGGCACGGTGACGTAGCGGCGTGCTCTGGCCAAAGCGGAAGGTCCTTGACAGGGAGGGAGCCGCAGAGTGTAGAGCCCCCCCGCCCGCGCGTTTGGAACTTCTCGTTATGACATTAGTGCGCAAACTTAAGTCCCGGGCTCGAGCTGCGGGACGAGGTCGTGCCGGCGCGTGCTGCGGGACGAGGTCGTGCTGGCGCGTGCTGCGGGGCGAGGTCGTGCCTGGCGCGCGCCGCGGCGGCGGCCGCAGCGCAGCCGTTCCACGCGTGATCGCGGACGGGCCGCGGCTCAGCGCGCGGGGCTCAGCGGCCGCGCCGGGCGTGCTTGATGACCCGTCGGCGGCGCTCCCGCTGCCGCGGCGTCAGCTTGTTGCGGCGCCCCGCGAACGGATTGTCGCCGCTCTTCAGCTCCACCCGGATCGGCGTGCCCTCGAGCCTCAGCGCCTCGCGGAAGCGATTCTCGAGATAGCGCTTGTACGCCGCCGGCACGCGCTCCGCCTGCGTGCCGTGCACGACGACGATCGGCGGGTAGCGGCCGCCCTGATGCGCATAGCGCAGCCGCACCTGCCGCCCGCGGATCATCGGCGGCGCATGCTCGGTCGTCGCGTCCTTCAGCAGCTGGTTCAGGCGCGGCGTCGGCAGGCTCACGCCGGCCGCATCATAGGCCGCGAGCGCCGAGCGCACGAGCTCGGCGATTCCGCTGCCGTGCAGTGCCGAGATGTGGTGGATCTTCGCGTACGGCACGAAGTCGAGCCTGCGCTCCGCCTCGGCCTGCGCTCTGCCGCGCTGCGCGCTGCTCAGGCCGTCCCACTTGTTGATGCCGATCACGAGCGCGCGGCCGCGCTGCGCCGTCAGGCCGATCAGGTGCGTGTCCTGGTCCGTGACGCCCTCGCGCGCGTCGAGCAGCGCGATGACGACGCCCGCGTCCTCGATCGCCTGCAGGCTCTGAACGATGCTGTATTTCTCGACCGCCTCGCTGACCCTGGCGCGCCGCCGGATACCGGCCGTGTCGATCAGGGAGAAGCGCCTGCCGTCGCGCTCGCACGGCACGACGATGCTGTCGCGGGTCGTGCCGGGCTCCGCCGACGTGACGAGGCGGTCCTGGCCGATCAGCCGGTTGATCAGCGTCGACTTGCCGACATTCGGCCGCCCGATCACGGCCAGCGTCGGCCCGCGCTCGCGCGAGCCGCGCCCGGCGTCGTCCTCCGCGCCTTCCTCGCCCTCCCCGGCGCCTTCCGTCGGAGCGAAGGGCTCGAGCACCGCTTCCAGCAGCGCCGCGATACCCTGGCCGTGCAGCGCGGCGACGCGGAAGGGCCGGCCGAAGCCGAGCCGGAAGAAGTCCGCCTCCGCCAGCGCGGCGTCGGCGCCTTCCGCCTTGTTGATCGCGACCGTCACGGGCTTGCCGGAGCGGCGCAGCCGCTGCGCGATGCGCTCGTCCTCGGCGGTCAGGCCGTCTTTATGGTCGACGACGAAGACGATCGCGTCGGCTTCGTCGAGCGCGAGATCGACCTGATGCTCGACCAGCGACTGCATCTCGCCGGGCGCCTCGGCGCCGAGCCCGCCCGTGTCGATCGCGACATAGGTGCGCCCGTGATGCCGGGCATAGCCGTAGCGGCGGTCCCGCGTGACGCCCGGATAGTCGGCGACCAGCGCGTCCCGCGTCGACGTCAGGCGATTGAACAGCGTGGACTTGCCGACGTTGGGGCGGCCGACCAGCGCCACGGCGGGTAACATGCCGGACCTCGGATCCTCAGCCCGGCTCTTCGACGTCTTCGGGTTCCTCGGCCTCGTCTTCCTCGACGACGGTCTGGAACGCCGAGACGCGACCGTCGTCCGACTGCACGACGAGCTTGTCGCCGACGACGATCGGCGCAGACGAGATGCGCGCGGAGGAGACCCGCTCGCGCGCGAGAAACTCACCGTCGTCGAGATCGAGCCAGTGCAGATAGCCCTCGAGGTCTCCGACGACGACTGCCTGCCCGAAGCGGGTCGGTGCCGTCACGTCGCGGAGCCGTAACGCCTCCTGCGACCAGATGGACGCGCCGTCGCGGCGCGTCACGGCATGGACGGCCCCGATGTCGTCCGTCACGTAGACGCGGGTGAGATCCACGTCGAGACCCGCGAACGACGACATCTCGCGCTCCCACAGCACGAGCCCGGTGTTCAGGTCGACGCTGACCGCGCGGCCCTGGTAACCGACGGCGTAGACGTCGTTGCCGACGATCTGGATGTTCGCCCCGATGTCCACCAACCGGTCGAGCTCGTTGCGGCCCGTCGGCGTGGCGATCGGCAGCTCCCACACCGGCTCGCCGCTCGCGAGCTGATAGGCGCCGATACGACCGTTGTCGAAGCCGGTCACGACCAGCTGCCCGGCCACGTGCGCTGCCGTGTGCCCGCGCAGCGTCAGCGCCGGCAGGCTCTGCTCGACGCTCCACAGCTCCGTGCCGTTGGCCGTCGAGAAGCCGCGCAGCCTCCCGTCGACGCTGCGCAGCGCCACGACGTTCCTGCCGATCGCCGGCGGCGCCAGCACTTCGCTGCCCACGGGCCGGCGCCACCGCTCCTGCCCCGTCTCGGCGTCGAGCAGCAACAGCTGGCCGCTGGAGGACGCCACAGCGAGGAGCCCCTCGCCGTAAGCGGGCCCGGCGGACAGCGGCACATCGGTGTCGATGGACCAGAGGTTGCGGCCCGTCTCCGCGTCGAGGGCCGCGACGGTGCCGTCACGCGCGGCCGCGTACACGCGCATGCCGTCCGAGCTCGGCTCGAGTCCGAGCCGCAGGCCCTCCGCGCCGCGGCCGACACGGGCGCTCCACAGGTCGTCGATCTCGATCGTCGGCTCGAATTCGACCAGCTCGGCCGGCGGCTCCACGGTGGTCTTGCCGCCGCAGCCGCTGACGAGCAGAGCGGCCGCAAGCCACGCTACAGGCGCGGCGGCCCTCATGCGCCGGGCCCTTCTCCGCCGTCGGCGGGAGGCAGAGCGCCGATCTTCATTTCGACGAAATTGCGGTTCAGCCACTCCGCGCCGGATGCGTTCAGCGCGTTGGAGTAGGCTTCACGGGCCGCTTCGCTGTCGCCGAGGGCGACATGCGCGTCTCCGCGCGCTTCGCTGAACTGCGCCTGCATCGGCCCGAGATCCTCGACGTCGAGCAGCGCGAGCGCCTGCTCGTGGTCGTCCTGATACATCAGCACGCGCGCGAGCCGCAGCCGCGCGATCAGCGACAGCTCACGATCCTGCGAGTTCTCCATGACGTAACGCAGCTCCTCGGCGGCGCGGTCCGGCTCCGTTGCGAGGTATTCCCGGGCGAGCAGCAGCGCGGCCTGGTCGGTGTAGGGGCTCGACGGATGTTCCTCGCGCAGCTCGGTCAGCAGCGCCTCGGCCGCGACCTGGTCGTCGTCCTCGAGCACGTCCTGCAGATCGAGGTACAGCGAGGCCGCCTGCTCCGCGCGCGACTCGGTGTACTCGCGGTACTGTCCCCAACCGAACAGCACGACCGCTCCGAGCGCGGCGCCGCCGACGAGATACCAGCCGTTTTCGCGCCACCACTCGCGGATCTTTTCAAGTTGCTCTTTTTCCGAAAGATATTCGTCCACGCTTCCTCCACGGAAGAATCACATCGTTGGCGCGCCCCCGGGCGCCGCGCGCCTATTCTCGCCGCTCCGGCGCGGATGACAACTGCGAGACGAGCTGTTCGAGGTTCAGCGACTGTTGCGGCGCGTCGACCCTGAGCGGTTTGAGGCCCAGCGTGCCCGCGGCGAGCTCGTCGTCGCCGATGATCACGGCATAGCGCGCCCCGCTCTTGTCGGCCCTGCGCATCTGCGCCTTGAAACCCGCCGCCGGCGCGCCGATCGACACGGTAAGAGCGGGCACGCGGCTGCGCAACTGCTCCGCGGCGGCGAACGCCGCGCGCCGCGCCGCGTCGCCGACGCTGACGATGAAGACGTCCGGCGCGCGGATGCCCGGGTCGCCTTCCTCGAGCCGCAGCAGCTCGACGATCCGCTCTACGCCGAGCGCCCAGCCGACGGCCGGCGTATCACGCCCGCCGAGTTGCGCCACGAGCCCGTCGTAACGGCCGCCGGAGCAGACGGCGCTCTGCGCCCCGAGCCGGTCCGTCAGCCACTCGAAAACGGTGCGCGTGTAGTAATCGAGGCCGCGGACCAGCCGCGGATTCAGCTCGGCCTCGACACCGCAGTCGCCGAGCAGCTGCTGCACGCGCTCGAAGTGGGCCCTCGAGGCGTCGTCGAGGTGCTCGGTCAGCACCGGTGCGCCCGCGATCAGCTCGGCCATGTCCGGGTTCTTGCTGTCGAGAATCCGGAGCGGATTGCGCTCGAGCCGCCGCAGGCTGTCCGCGTCCAGCGCGTCCAGGTGCCGGGAGAAATACCGTACCAGCGCATCCTTATACACCGCGCGCGACTCCGGCGTGCCGAGAGAGTTCATCTCGAGCCGGACGTGATCGAGGCCGAGCTCGCGCCACAGCCGCGCCGACATCACGATCAGCTCCGCATCGATCTCCGGCTCGTCGAACCCGAGCGCCTCGACGCTGAGCTGATGGAACTGCCGGTAGCGCCCCTTCTGCGGCTTCTCGCGTCGGAACATCGGGCCGCTGCACCACAGCTTCTGCTGCTGATTGTGCAGCAGGCCATTGCTGAGGCACGCGCGCACGACGCCGGCCGTCGCCTCGGGACGCAGCGTGACGCTGTCGCCGCCGCGGTCCTCGAACGTGTACATCTCCTTCTCGACGATGTCGGTCAGCTCGCCGATGGACCGGCTGAAGAGCTCCGTGCGCTCGATGACCGGGATCCTGATCCGGTGATAGCCGTAGGCCCTGAAGAGCGCCTCGGCCGTGCTCTCGAGCTTCTCCCACAGCGCCTCGTCCTGCGGGAGGATGTCGTTCATGCCGCGAACCGGCTGCAAAGGGGTCGCCATCGGCCGTTACTCCGCCGCGGTCAGCGTGAACTCGGCGAGGTTGCCGCTGCGGCTGCCCGCGGGATAGGAAAAAAGCTCGCCGTCCACGTGCACCGCTACGCCGTCGGCATTTCCGAGCAGCACGTCGATCGGCGGCCGGGACGTGAAGCTCGCGGAGGAGCCGGCTCGCCCCAGCCCGTAATAAAGCCGCTCGTCGTCCGGGCCCGTGATCTCGGCCCACGAGTCCTCGACGAAGCGCAGGTCGATCGCCAGCTCACCCGGCACGGCCGCGTCCTCCGCCCGCTCCGACGCCGACTCGGGTGCAGCGGGCCGCGCGGGCTCTGCCACGATCGTGGACGGAGCAGCGTCCGCGGCACCCGCCGCACCGCCGGCAAGCGCCGCATTTTCACCCGGCGCCGCACCGTCCACCAGCGCCGCACCGTCGTCCGGCGCCGCACCGTCGTCCAGCGCGGCACCGTCGTCCAGCGCCGCACCGTCGTCCGGCGCGGCACCCTCGCCCCGCGCCGCGCCGTCGGCCGACGCCGCGCCATCGGTCAGCGCCGTACCCGCCACGTCCGTCGGTTCCGCCGCGTTCCCGGCGGGCGCCTCGCCGCCCGCGGCGGGTGACGCCGCGCCCGCCGGCTGCGTCGGCGCGCTCTGCGCGCGCTGCGGCGTCGGCGACTCGGATGAGCCGCCGTAACGAAAGAGCAGGAAGCCCCCGATCAGCACGACCGCTGTTGCCGCAATGGCCCACGTGCCGATCTGCCGCTCCGGCTTCTGGCCGATCGAATGCCGTGCGCGCACGACCGGGTCCTCGTCGCCGTGCCGGCTCCGATAAAGCTCCAGCACTCTGCCCGAGTCGAGGCCGAGGCAGTCGGCGTAGTTCTTCAGGTAGCCTTTGACGAAGACCGGCGCGCCGAGCGCATCGAAACGCTCTTCCTCCAGCGCCCTCAGAAACTGCGGCTCGATCCGCAGCGCCTCGGAGACCTCCAGCAGGGACAGTTGCCGCGCCTCGCGCGCCGCGCGCAAGGCTCTGCCGACACTCGCCGGCTCCGGATCCTTCCGCGCCGCCGCCGCGGCATCATCGTCGCGCATCGCGTTCGAACTGTCGTAGCTGGGCGAGCTCCGCGGACTCCGGGAATTCACTGCGCAGCCGGGCTGCGCAGCGCTCCGCCGCCGCCGGGTCCTCGAGCCGCTGCTCGATGTTGAAGCACAGCAGCAGAATCTGAGCGTCAGGCTCGCTGACGTCGGTGTAGCGCTGCAGGAAGGCGCGCGCCTGCAGGTAATTCTCCTGTTGGTATGCGAGCTCCATCATGCCCGACAACGCCTCGGGGAAACGCGCGTCCTGCGCCAGCGCCGCGCGAAAGTACTCCTCCGCCCGCTCGGGCTCTCCGGCGCTCATCGCGCAGACGCCGGCATTGCTCAGCGCCGCCGCCGGCGTCGGGTAGCGAGGATTGTCGGCGGCGCGCCTGAAGTAAGGCTCCGCATCGTGCCACCGATCGCGCCGACACAGGAACACGGCATAGCTGTTGGCCGCGGCGCCGTTGCCAGGCTCGAGCTGCGTTGCCCGCCTGTAGTGCCTTTCGGCTTCCTCCGAATTACCGAGCTGGTCGTAGGCGAGCGCGATCGCGCTGTGAGCGTCCGCCAGCCGCGAGTCCTCCTCGAGAGCGCGCTGGAGCTTCTCGAGC
>JAFGNC010000011.1 GCA_016927175.1 Gammaproteobacteria bacterium
CAATCCGCTCATTGCGGAGAGAGGCTCCTGGCAACGGGCACGCCAGTTCAAGTCGGTGACAGGCTTCGTGGCAACGATTCGCACGAGAAGTCAAAAACTTACAGTAAACTCGTCGGAAAACGTTGGGACACTAGTGGGGTCAGGGCCCTTTTTCGTCGGAAAAGGGCCCTGACCCCTTTTGCGGGTTAAAAGGGCCCTGACCCCTTTTGCGGGTTTAGTGGGTCATCGCGTAGACGGCGTAGTTGACCGCGAAGCGGTAGGCGAGGGTTGTCATCGGCTCCGGGTAGCGCGGGTCGTCCGCGTGCTCCCACGCATCGCCGAGATCCATGTTGTGGTTGATCGCGACCATGAGCCGGCCGTCGTCGTCGTAGACGCCGCGCCAGCGCGGCTCGACGCCGTCCTTCTCGTAGGTCTGGCCGTACATCAGCGGCGCGATGCCCGGGATCTGCGTGCGCTGGTCCAGGTCGTACAGCACGTGCAGAACCGGATCGCCTTCCGGGATGTCGATGACGGGCCGGTCCGGGAACACGCGCTTCAAAGACTCCATGAAGCCGGCCCACTCGCTGGTGCCGTGGAAGTCGTCGACCATCAGGAAACCGCCGCGCAGCAGGTACTCCCGCAGCTTCACCGCTTCCGGGTCGCTCAGATACCAGCGCCCGACCTCGACCGCGTAGAGCCACGGATAGTCGAAGATCGTATCGTCGTCGAGCGTGATGATGCGCGCCTGCTGGTCGATGTCGATCTGGGTCAGCCGCTCGACGCCCTGCGTGAAGTGGTACTCGGCCTGCGGATAATCGACGGTCCAGGAGCCTCTCCAGCCGCCGCCGAAGCCGCTCCGGTCCGAATAGGCGAGGCGCGCGAAGTGGAACTCCGAGGTCGGATACTGCGGCGCGAGCCCTCCGAACTCGTCGCCGCTCGCGGTCAGCGCCATCAGCACGGCCGCGCTCGCGCACCCCTTCAGGATCCGCGCGCTCCATCGCCTTCGCAGGAGTATCGACGTCATCAAGTCACCGGCCGTGTCGTTGCGATCGTCGCTGCCATGTTCCGCCGTAGCGGCGCGGGGCGCAAGCCCGCGGCGCCCCTCAGTCGAACCAGTCGTCGAGCTCCGTGGTTCGAAGCTCCCGCAGCGTGTACTCGTTGAATGTCCTGTAGGTCGTCCACTCGGCGATCTTGCGCTCGAGCTCCGCGGCACGCGCGCCCGAGGCCTGCGCGAGCTCCGCCCGATAACGCTCGAGCTCCGCATCGGCATAACGGTTGCAGCGCTCGATGAAGCGGCCGACCAGCGCTTTCCTGTCGCGGAGATCCATCGTGCGCGAATGATACGCCCGTTTCGGAACGGGTCGCGGCCGGGCTAGGCGGAAGCGTGCCGCAAAGGGTAAGCTCGGGGTGAACCTTGTCGCTCGCGGGCGGCGGCGGACTTAAGCCGCCATTACGGGCCGCCCGCGAAAACACCGTCGGCTCGGGCACCGTTTCCGCCTTTAGCGGTCGGTACGGGTATGCAGCGAGTCGGGGGCTAACTGGCCGAGGGCAGTCGTGTTCGAGCTGTTCTTCAAATACTCGAAGGAGACCTTCGAGCGGGGCGAGCTGATCTTCGCGAGCGGCTGGCCGATCTGGCTGCTCGTCGTGCTCGCGACGGCGGTCGCGGCGGCCGTGGGCGTCAGCCTCGCGCGCACGCGCCAGGGCCTCGCGTTGCCGAAGCTCGCCGCGATCGGCGTGCTGCAGGCGGCCGTGCTGATCGGCGCTCTCGTGCTGCTGTGGCGGCCCGCGCTGCTGAGCCAGACGCTGCGCCCGCAGGAGAACTCGGTCGCCGTGCTGCTGGACACGTCCTCGAGCATGACTTACGGGGAGGGCGAGCGCTCGCGCCTGCAGCAGGCGGTCGCGGCGCTGAGCGACTCGGCCCTGCCGGCGCTGCAGGAGACCTTTGACGTCGATCTTTACGCCTTCGCGTCCGGCACGACCCGGCTCGAGTCGCTGGCCGAGGTCCCCGCGCCCGGCGCGCAGACGCGCATCGGCGACTCGCTGATGTCGGTGCTGCGCGGCGCGCAGTCGGGCACGCTCGGCGCGGTCGTGCTGGTCTCCGACGGCAGTGACAATTCGAACGAGCTCGATCCGGCGCGGATCGCCGAGATCGCGAGCTTCGGCGTGCCCGTGCACACGGTAGGCGTCGGCAGGGAGCAGCTGCCGGAGGACATCGAGCTCGAGAACGTCCGCATCGCGGCGCGCGGCGCGCGCGGCTCGACCGTCAGCGCCCAGGTCAGCATCCGCCATGCGCGCGGCGCGACGGCCCAGCTGAAGGTTTACGACGGACAGGCGATCCTGGCGTCCGAAAGCATCGAGCTGCCGAATCGGGCCGGCGTCACGACGCGCACGGTCGACATCGACGTCGGCGACCCCGGCATCCGGGACCTGAGGTTCACGCTCGACGCCTTGCCGGACGAGCGCAACGCCGTCAACAACACGCAGCTGCGCCCGATGGAGGTGCCGGACGAGCGCCGCCACATCTTATATATAGAGGGCGAGCCGCGTTGGGAGTACAAGTTCATCCGCCGCGCCGTCGACGAGCAGGGCGCGGTCCGGCTCGCGAGCCTGCTGCGCACGACGCCGAACAAATTCTATCGCCAGGGCATCTCGTCGCCGGACGAGCTCGAGGACGGCTTTCCGGCGGACGAGGAGACGCTGTTCGAGTACGACGCGCTGATGATCGGCAGCTACGAGGCCGCGTCCCTGTCCCCGGAGCAGCAGAACATGATCGCCGAGTTCGTCGGGCGGCGGGGCGGCAGCCTGCTGATGCTCGGCGGCAGGCGGGGCCTCGCGGACGGCGGCTGGGGCGCCACGGTCGTCGCGGACGTGCTGCCGGTGCGCCTGCCGGCGGCCGAGGCGCCGAGCTTCGAGCGGACGCAGGCGAAAGTCCGGCTGACGGACGAAGGCGCCCGCTCGCTGCTGACGCGCCTCGCGCGGGACGACGAGGAGAACCGCGCGGCGTGGGCGGAAATGCCCGACATCGCGGATTTCCAGTCCCTGGACGGCCTGAAGCCGGGCGCCGTGACGCTGCTCGAGGCCGAGGTCCAGGGCGAGAGTCAGCCGTTGCTCGTGCACCAGCATTACGGCCTCGGCAACGCCTACGTGCTCGCGAGCGGCGGCACGTGGCGGTGGCAGATGCAGCTGCCGCACGAGGACCAGCGCCACGAGACCTTCTGGCGGCAGATGCTGCAGACGCTCGCGACCAGCGCGCAGAGCGCCGTCACGCTGAATGCGGAGCGCGCGTTCTACGGCGACGAGAGCCGCGTGACGCTGCGCGCCGAGGTCCGTAACCGCAAATTCGAGCCGGCGCGCGATGCGGCGGTCACGCTGGCGGTAGACGGCGCCGGCGACACGCGCGAGCTCGAGATGACGCCGGTGCCGGGCGAGCCCGGCGTCTACACCGCGACGTTCGACGCCGCCGACGAGGGGCTGTACCGCTTCGAGGCAGTCGCGTCGGCCGGCGAGGACATGCTCGGCTCGGCCAGGACGGCGGTCCGGCGCGCCGACGACATCGCCGAGCACTTCCGCGTCGAGCAGAACCGCCCGCTGCTCGAGCGGCTGGCCGCCGCGACCGGCGGGCGCTACTTCCCGCTCGCCGATGCGGCCGCGATCCCGGAAGCGGTCCGCTTTTCCGAGGCGGGTGTCGTCGAGCGCCAGGTGCTCGATCTGTGGAACATGCCGATCGTGTTCCTGTTGCTGCTGCTGGCCAAGGCGTCGGAGTGGGTGCTGCGGCTGTTCTGGGGGCGGCTGTGAGGTCCAGTCGCGCGCTCCTCGGCGCGCTGGCAGGCCTGGCCGCTCTGGCCGCCGCGTCGGCCGCGCGCGCGGAGCCGTACTACCTGATCGTTGCCGGGCTCGGCGGCGAGGCGCGCTACGAGCGCGAGTTCAGCCGTTACGCGGACGAGCTCGCGGCGGCGGCCCGCCGGACGGCCGGCGGCGAGGAGGCCGTCCAAGTGCTGCGCGGAGAGGATGCGACCGGCGAGGCGCTGCGCGCGGCTTTCGAGTCGCTGGCCGGGCGAATGGAGCCGGCGGACAGCCTGATCGTGTTCCTGATCGGCCACGGCAGCTACGACGGCGACACCTACAAGCTCAATCTGAAGGGGCGCGATCTCGACGGCCGGCAGCTCGGCGAGCTGCTCTCGGCGGTGCCGGCGCGCGCGCAGCTGATCGTCAACGCGACCAGCGCGAGCGGCGCCGTGCTCGAGCAGTGGGCGGCGGACGGCAGGATCGTCGTCACGGCGACCCGCAGCGGCGCCGAGCGCAACGCGACGCGCTTCGCGGAGCACTGGGCGGCCGCGCTGTCGAGCGAGGAGGCCGACGTCGACAAGAACGGCAGCGTCTCGGCGCAGGAGGCTTTCGACTACGCGTCGCGCAGCGTCGCCGAAAGCTACGAGGCGGAGGGGACGCTGGCGACCGAGCATCCGCAGATCTCCGGCGATGCCGCGGCCCGGTTCACGGTCGCGCGGCTGACGGAGCGACCGGCGGCGCTGACGCCCGAGCTCGAGCGTCTGACGTCGAGGCTGACGGACCTCGAGAACGAGATCGAGGCGCTGCGGCTGCGCCGCGACGAGATGGAGCCGGAGGCGTACCTGAACCAGCTGCAGGAGCTGCTCGTGCAGCTCGCGACCGTTCAGCAGCAGATCGACGCGGCGGGCGGCGAGTCCACCGGCGCGGGAACGGACGGGGCCGCCGGCCGGTCGGCCGGCGCCGAAACCGACGGAGCCGGCGGCGGATCGGCCGGCGCGGAAACAGGCAGAGCCGGCGGCTCATCCGCCGGCACGGAATCCGAAGGCGGCTCATCCGCCGGCACGGAATCCGAAGGCGGCTCATCCGCCGGCACGGAGTCCGAAGGAGCCGGCGGCGAACCCGCCCCGACAGGAACCGACGGAATCGAGCGGCGTCCTAATTGAGATCCACCGAACGGAGTCGACGAGCATAGTGCCCATCCACCGCGCCGTCCTGCTGCTTGCAGCTCTCGCCGCCGCCAATGCGGCGTCGGCGTTGACGATCGAGTACGGCGAGCGGGGCGATGCGCTCGCGGCCTGCGACGCCGCCATGTACCGCGGCGAGCGCGCCGATGCCACGCAGTGCTATCGCCGCCTGCTCGAGCAGAGCGGCGATGCGCGCATCATGGCCGAGGCGGCTCGCGCGCTCGACGACGTGCGGACGGCGAACTCCCACTTCCAGACCGCCGTCGAGCAGCACCCCGACGACCCGGCCGTGCGGACCCGCTGGGGCATGCTTTTCCTCGAGACGCATCAGAACAACGAGGCCGTGCAGCTGTTTCTCGAGGCACTCGAGCGGGACCCGGAGCACGTTGCGGCCA
>JAFGNC010000517.1 GCA_016927175.1 Gammaproteobacteria bacterium
CTCGATCAGTCTCGTGATCGCGTCGATGGCGACCGGCTTCACGAGGTGGGCCGTGAACCCGGCTTCGCGCGTACGGCGCCGGTCCGAAGCCTGGCCCCAGCCCGTCACGGCGCAGATCGAGACCTTGCGGCCCCATGAGAACCTGCGAATGCGCCGGCAGGCCTCGATGCCGTCGAGCTTCGGCATGCCGATGTCGAGCAGGATCAGCTCCGGCCGGAAGTGCCTCGCCGTGTCGACGGCTTCGGCTCCGTCACCGGCGGTCCGCACGTCGTGACCGAAGGCGCGCAGCACCTCGGCGATCGCAGCGGCCGCGTCGCTGTTGTCGTCGGCGACCAGGATCCGCCGCCCCGGCGTGCCGGGCTCCGGGCTGGCGAGCGCGCGCTGCGCCGCCGGCGCGTGCTCGAGCGAGGGCAGCTCGACGACGAATTCACTGCCTCGGCCGAGGCCCGCGCTGCTCGCGGTCAGCTGCCCGCCGTGCAGCTCGACGAGGCGCCGGGCGATCGTGAGCCCGATCCCGAGCCCGTGCCGCGGCCTGCGGGGACCCTGGTCCGCCTGCACGAACAGATCGAAGATTCTGGGCAACATATCGGCCGAGATGCCGATGCCGTCGTCCTTCAGCCGCACGACGACCTTGCCGTCCCTCCGCTGCGCGGACAGCTCGATGCGGCCGCCGTACTGTGAGTACTGCGCCGCGTTCGACAGCAGATTCGAGAGCACCTGGCACAGCCGGGCGGCGTCGCCGTCGACGTCGAGCGGCTCGTCGGGCAGTCGCACCGTCAGCCGGTGCCCGGCCTCCTCGACGGCCGGCGACGACGTCTCGACGGCGTCTGAAATCGCCGCGCGAAGGTCCATCGGCTTGCGGATCAGGTCGAGCTTGCCGCGGCTGACGCGGCTCGCATCGAGCAGGTCGTCCATCAGGCGCACGAGCTGATTCAGCTGCCGCTCGATGATCTCCCGCGCGCGGCCCAGCGACGCCGGGCTGTCGTCGACGTATTTCAGCAGCTCCGTGGCGTTGCGGATCGGGGCGAGAGGGTTGCGCAGCTCGTGCGCCAGCATCGCCAGGAACTCGTTGCGCTGCTCCTGCTCCTCCCCGGGACTTTGCGGCAGCACCTGCGGCTGTGCCTCGTCCAGAATCGAGCCGACGCGGATCGCCGCCAGCTCGAGGAAGTCGCGGTAATCGTCGTCGAGCCGACGGTGCGGGTTGATGCCGAGCACCAGATAGGCGGCGGGCGGCTCCGCCTTGGGTCCGAGCGCGAACACCGCGGCCCGCGGCGAGCTGCGGCGCCTCGACGCGCTGCGCTCACGCGCCTGCGGCCAGTCCACCCGGTCCCCGTCGTCGAGGCGTGAGACACGCTCGAAGGGCCACGCCGCCGCGTTGCCTTCGAGCGGCACCTCGGCGTCCGGAATCTTCGGCAGGCTTCCGGCCCACGCGGCAAGGCGCGCGTGGCGGCGGTCGGCTGAAGGCACGTAGATCAGTGCGAACGGGACGTCCCGCGGGTTCAGCGTCAGCGTGCGCGCGGCGTCCGCCGCGGCCTGCTGCAGCGGACGGCTCGCGTCCACCGACGCGAGCGCGCGCAGCGCCGCGAGCCGCCGCTGCGTCGTCGCCGGCGCCGGGCCAGCGGCGCGGGCGTGAGCTCGGCTCGCGGTCTTGCGAAGCTCCGCCACGCCCGCTTTGCGCATGCGGGGCGCGCGCTGCTGCGCCGCCCTGGTGTCGACTTTCTGCATCCGAGCGCCGTCGATTTTGCCTGTGTCAACGGAAGCAAGTTGCATGCCAATCGCGGCTCGACGCCGGGTCGGTTTTCCCGAGAAATTACAGTCAGCTGCGGCGGAAACCGCGACGAATCCGCTTCTCCGCCTCGGTGACGATCAGCAGCAGCACGCCGGCGCCGACGATCGCAAGCCCGTCGGCGAGGCGGAGCGGCCGGGTCTCGAAGACGGCATTCATGAACGGCGTGTAGGTGAAGAGGAGTTGCGCGGCGACGACGATCGCGACGCCGATCAGCACGGCCCGCGTGCCGAGAACCCCCTGCAGAGTCAGCGACGTGCCGTGCACGTAGCGCACGCTGAACAGATAGAAGATCTCGAACACGACCAGCGTGTTGACGACGATCGTGCGCGCCGTCTCGATCGGCAGCCCGCGGCTTTCGGCCCAGAAGAACATGCCGAAAGTGCCGGCCACGAACAGCGCCGACACGAACACGACCCGCCACAGGAGGCTGCGGTCCAGAATGGGCGCGTCGCTGCGGCGGGGCGGGCGGGTCATCGTGCCCGGCTCCGTCGGCTCGAATGCGAGGGTCAGGCCGAGCGCCACGGCCGTGACCATGTTGATCCACAGGATCTGGATCGGCGTGATCGGCAGGGCCAGCCCGAGCGCCATCGCCCCGAGGATCGTCGCGGCCTCGCCGCCGTTCGTCGGCAGCGTCCACGCGATGACCTTCATGATATTGTCGTAGACGGTGCGTCCCTCGCGCACGGCCGCCACGATCGACGCGAAGTTGTCGTCGGCGAGGACGATCTCCGAGGCCTGCTTGGCCGCCTCGGTGCCGGTGCCGCCCATCGAGACGCCTACGGCCGCGCGTTTCAGCGCCGGGGCGTCGTTGACCCCGTCGCCGGTCATCGCCACGGCGCCGCCGTCGCCCTGCAGCGCGTCTACGAGGCGCAGCTTGTGCTCGGGCGTCGTGCGGGCGAACACTGTCGTGTGGCGCACGGCCTGCTTCAGCGCCGACTCGTCCATGGCGTCGAGGTCGCGGCCGCTCAGCACCACGGGGGAGTCGGACAGGCCGAGCTGGCGAGCGATCTCCTGCGCCGTGACGGCGTGATCGCCGGTGATCATCATGACGCGGATGCCCGCCGAGCGGCACTGCACGACCGCCTCGATCGCCTCGTCCCGCGGCGGGTCAATGAAGCCGGTCAGCCCGAGCAGCGTCAGACCGCGCTCGACGTCGTCGAATCCGAGCGCGGTTGCTTTGTCGCCGAGCGGTTTCTTCGCGAACGCAAGGACCCGGTGGCCCCGCCGCGCGAGCGCGTCCGCCCGGCGCAGCCAGGCCTCCCGATCGACCGGGGCGTCCCCGCCGCGGCGGCGCTCCGTTTCGCACATGTCGAGAAGCCGCTCCGGCGCGCCCTTGACGAGCGCGAAGACCCCGTCGTCGTGGCTGTGGTGCAGCGTCGCCATGAAGCGGTGCGCGGCGTCGAAGGGGATCTCGTCTTCGCGCGGATACGCGGTGCGCTGCTGCGACGCATCGAGGCTCGCCTTGCGCGCGAGCGTGACCAGCGCCGCTTCCATCGGATCGCCGACGATCTGCCATGCGCCGCCCTCGTGACGCAGGTTCGCGTCGTTGCACAGCAGCCCGGTACGGATCAGCTCCAGCAGAACCGGCTCGTGCTCGACGTCGATCGCGCGGCCGCCGAGCTCGACGGAGCCGTTCGGGTCGTAGCCGACGCCCGTCACGTCGAACTCCGCCTCCGCCGTCACGACGGCCTGCACGGTCATCTCGTTGCGGGTCAGCGTCCCGGTCTTGTCCGAGCAGATGATCTCTACCGAGCCGAGCGTCTCGACCGCCGGCAGCCGGCGCACGATCGCATGCCGCGCCGCCATGCGCTGCACGCCGATCGCGAGCGCGATGGTCATGACGGCCGGCAGGCCTTCCGGGATGGCCGAGACGGCGAGACCGACGACGATCATGAAGGCGTCGTCGAGAGCGTAGCCGCGCACGAAGTAGCCGAAAACGAAGGCGAGGGCACAGCCGATCAGGATCAGCAGGGTCAGGGTCCTCGCGAAGCCGTCGATCTGCCGGATCAGCGGCGTCTTCAGCGTCTGGACCGAGCCGATCAGCGTTCCGATGCGTCCGAGCTCGGTCCGAGAGCCTGTCGCGACGACGATGCCGGTACCCTGGCCGGCGGCGACCAGCGTGCCGGAGTAGGCCATCGAGATGCGGTCGGCGAGCGCCGCGTCGTCGGCCACCGGCTCCGCCGTCTTGTCCGCGGCGACCGACTCGCCGGTCAGCGCCGCTTCGTCGATGCGCAGATTGCGCGAGCGGATCAGCCGCAGGTCCGCCGGCACACGATCGCCGGCCTCGAGCACGACCGCGTCTCCCGGCACGAGCTCGTCGACGGCGACGGCACGGCGCCGGCCGTCGCGCACGACGGAAGCTCTGGGATCGATCATGCGGCTGATGGCTTCCAGGGCGGCCTCGGCGCGCCCTTCCTGCACGAATCCGACCACCGCGTTGATCAGCACGACAGCAAGGATCACGAGGGCGTCGACCGCATGCTCGAGCAGCACCGAAATCGCGGCGGATGCGAGCAGCACGTAGATCAGCAGGTTGTGAAACTGCGCCAGCAAGCGGCGCAGCGCGCTGCGCCGCGGTGCCGTCGGCAGCCGGTTCGGGCCGTAGCGCTCGAGCCGCGCCGCCGCGTCGCCGTCCGTCAGCCCCGCCGCGGAGGTCTCGAGCGCATCCAGCACCCACTCGACGTCGGCGGAGTGCCATTCTGCGGCCGGCGGGGCGGTCGCATCGCCTGTCGCCGCAACGTCAGCCAACGGGATGATGCTTCCCGATCAGGTGCACGGCCGTCGCCTGCGGACCCTGGTCACCGACCCCTTCGGTGAAGCGGACCTCGGTTCCCGGCGCAAGGCGCTCGAAATCGGCGTTCCGGACGCTGTTGCGATGGAAATAGATCTCGCGGCCGTCGCTCGTCGCGATGCGGCCGAACCCGCGCTCGGGGTGCAGCGCGGAGATCCGGCCGTGCGCCGGCACCTCGTGCGCCTTCGTCTTGCCGCGCTGAACGCGCACGTGATCCTGCATCTGCCGTCGGGCCGCCCGAAAGGCGTCCCGCAGCGCGACGTACAGATCCTCGTGATCGTGCCGCGCCGCGGGCTTGCGGCTCGCCACGACTTCGCCGCCCGGCAACCGCAGGTCCACCGTCACGCCGTAGAGATTGCCCTGGGTCTGGTGCCGATGCGGCACCTCTATCGTGACGCGGCAGCTGACGATGTCCGCCGAGAACCGCTCGAGCTTCGCGGCGCGTTGCCGTACGGCTTCCTCGATTGCGGGCGAAGGATCGAGATTGTGAAATCGGACTTCGAGAGGAACCTGCACGCCGCGCCTCCCCATGTTCCCCTGGTCGAGCTAGTAAAGCGCCGGGGGCACGGCGCGCGCAAGTCGTAGTAACCGTCTGCGGAGGGCGTTACGGCGGACGGCGGCGCGCGGCGACGCGCGGCGGGGACGGGGCACGCTTCTTGCTTGGTGGGCCGATACGCGTAAACCTGCCGAAGGAGCACAGCCATGAGCCCGCGGGGGGCAGCCATGAAACAGGATCTGAGTACGGCCGAATCGAGCGCGGCGGGGGAGGACGAGCGCACTGCGCTGCTGCGGCGAATGGACGCTTACTGGCGCGCCGCGAATTACCTGTCGGTCGGGCAGATCTACCTGATGGGCAATCCGCTGCTGCGCGAGCCGCTGCGGCTCGAGCACGTGAAGCCGCGCCTGCTCGGCCACTGGGGCACGACGCCGGGGCTGAACTTCATCTACGTGCACCTGAACCGGATCATCAACGAGCGCGACACGGACGTGCTGTTCATCACCGGCCCCGGTCACGGCGGGCCTGCGTTGGCGGCCAACACGTGGCTGGAGGGAACCTACAGCGAGCTCTATCCGGAAGTGTCGCTGGACGTCGACGGCATGCGCCGGCTCTTCAAGCAGTTCTCTTTCCCGGGCGGCATTCCGAGCCATTGCGCGCCGGAGATCCCGGGCTCGATTCACGAAGGCGGCGAGCTCGGCTATTCGCTCGCTCATGCTTTCGGTGCGGCGTTCGACAACCCGAGGCTGGTCGTCGCCTGCGTGATCGGTGACGGCGAAGCCGAGACCGGCCCTCTCGCGGGCAGCTGGCACTCGACCAAGTTCCTGAACCCGGCCACGGACGGCGCCGTGCTGCCGATCCTGCACCTGAACGGCTGGAAGATCGCGAACCCGAGCTTCCTCGCCCGCATGTCGGATGCGGAGCTCGAGCAGCTGTTCCGCGGCTACGGTTACGAGCCGACCTTTCTCGAAGGCACGGATCCCGCGGACATGCATGCGGCCATGGCGGAGAAGCTCGACACGCTGTTCGACCGGATCGCGGCGATCCAAGGAGCGGCGCGCGAGGAGGGCAACAGCCGCAGGCCGGTCTGGCCGATGCTCGTGCTGCGCACGCCTAAGGGCTGGACGGGGCCCGACTGCGTGGACGGCCGTCCGGTCGAAGGCACGTGGCGCTCGCATCAGGTGCCGCTGTCGCAGCTTCGCGAGAATCCGGAGCATCTGGCGCAGCTCGAGGCGTGGCTGCGCAGCTACCGCCCCGAGGAGCTGTTCGACGACGACGGCTGCCCGGTGCCGGAGCTGCTCGAGCTCGCGCCGAAAGGCCCGCGCCGCATGGGCGCGAGTCCGCACGCGAACGGCGGCGCGCTGCTGAAGGATCTGCGGCTGCCGGACTTCCGGCACTATGCGGTGGACGTGCCGCAGCCGGGTTCCGTGAAAGCGGAGTCGACGCGGGTCCTCGGCGGCTACCTGCGCGACGTCATGAAGAAGAACCTTCGCACACGCAACTTCCTCGTGTTCGGCCCCGACGAGACCGCCTCGAACAGGCTCGCCGCGCTGTACGAGGTGACGCAGAAGCGTTTCAACGGTCCGACCCTGCCTGTCGACGAGAACCTCGCGCCGGACGGGCGCGTCATCGAGGTGCTGTCCGAGCATCTGTGCCAGGGCTGGCTCGAGGGTTACCTGCTGACGGGCCGGCACGGGTTCTTCTCCTGCTACGAGGCATTCATCCACATCATCGACTCGATGTTCAATCAGCATGCGAAGTGGCTGAAGGTCAGCAAGGAGATACCCTGGCGCCGGCCGGTCGCATCGCTGAACTATCTGCTGACGTCGCACGTGTGGCGCCAGGATCACAACGGCTTCAGCCATCAGGACCCCGGCTTCATCGACCACGTCGTAAACAAGAAGGCCGACATCATCCGCGTGTTTCTGCCGCCGGACGCGAACACGCTTCTGTGCGTGGCGGAGCAATGCCTGCGGTCGCGCGATTTCGTCAACGTCATCGTGGCCGGCAAGCAGTCGCAGCCGCAGTACCTCGACATGGAATCCGCGATCAAGCACTGCGCTGCCGGTGTCGGCATCTGGCAATGGGCGAGCAGCGATCGCGGACAGGAACCGGACGTGGTCATGGCCTGCTGCGGCGACGTGCCGACGATGGAGACGCTTGCAGCGGTCTCAATCCTGCGCGAGCAGTTTCCGGACCTCAAGGTGCGCGTCGTCAACGTCGTGGACCTGATGACCCTGCAGCCCGACACGGAGCACCCGCACGGTCTGTCGGACCGCGATTTCGACACGATCTTCACGCGCGACAAGCCGATTATCTTCGCTTACCACGGCTATCCGTGGCTGATCCACCGGCTGACCTACCGGCGTACCAACCACGACAACCTGCACGTGCGCGGCTACAAGGAGGAGGGGACGACGACGACGCCCTTCGACATGGCCGTGCTGAACGACATCGACCGCTTCCATCTGGTGTCGGACGTCATCGACCGGGTGCCGAGGCTCGGCCCTGTTGCGGCCTACGGCAAGCAGCTGATGCGCGACAAGCTGATCGAGCACAAGCAGTACATCCACGAGCACGGCGAGGACATGCCCGAAGTTCGCAACTGGGCATGGCAGGGAGAGCAGGAGGACTGAGGCATGCGACAGGACGTTATCCTCCGGGAGGGCGCCGTGCGCGGCGTCGCGCCGAAGCAAAGCCCCGTCAAAGCGCTGCTGCAGCTCGGTCAGAGCCCGTGGCTGGCTCATATCAAACGGAGCCATCTGACCGGCGGCGAGCTCGAGCGAATGATGACCGATTGGGGGCTCAGAGGGGTCACGACGAGCGCCTCGATGTTCGAGGACGCGATCGCGCGCACGCACGACTACGATGGCGACATCGCGGGCCTCGCCAGGGAGGGGCTTTCGGCCGAAGGGATCTACGATTCGATCGTCGTGCGGGACGTGCAGCACGCGGCGGATCTGCTGCGGCCCGTATTCGATGCCGCAGACGGAGGCGACGGGCTCGTGACCGTCGACATCGCGCCGCGCAGGGCCGCCGACGCCGGAGAGACCATCGCCGAGGCGAAGCGGCTGTGGGCGATGCTGCGCCGGCCGAACGTGATGATATGCGTGCCGGCCACGGAGGAGGGCATCACCGCGACGCGCGCCCTGCTCGCCGAAGGCGTCAACGTCGGCGTGACGCTGCTGTTCTCCATCGGCCAGTACAACGGAGCGATGAGCGCTTATCTCGAGGGCCTAGAGGCGGCCGCGGCGGCAGGGCGCGACCTGGCGCGGATCTCCTCTGTTGCGGCGTTCTTCCTGAGCCGGATCGACACGGCCGTGGACGGCCGTCTCGATGCGCTCGCCGCCGTCGGAGACCGGCGCGGCAGGATCGCGGGCGCATTGCGCGGCCAGGCCGGCGTCGCGACCGCGCGGCGGGCCTACACGGCGTTCGAGGAGCTGACGGCATCGCCGCGATTCCGCCGCCTCGCCGATCGGGGTGCTCACCCGCAGCGGCCGATGTGGACGAGCATCGGCTCGGACGATTCGAGCCACGGCGACACGAGGTACGTCGAAGCGCTGATCGGCGCCCAGACCATCGCGTCGATGCCCGTCGAGACGCTGCGTGCGTTCCACGATCATGGCCGGGCCGCCCGCGTCGACGGTCGTTCGGACGCAGACGCCGCGGCCACGCTCGAGCAGCTCGGCAAGGTCGGCGTCTCGCTCGATCAGGTCGCGGGCGATCTGCTGCGCACCGGTCTCGACCAGAGCCTACGCGCGTTCGACTCGCTGATCGAGATTCTCGAGATTGCGCGCCAGTCCGCCCTCGGACCCACGGAAGGAAGCCGCAGGCGGCGCAGGCGCGACGGCCGCTGATGGCGCAGGCACGTTCCGCCCGGTGAGCGATCCCAGGTACCTGCTCGTCTTCAATGCCGGCAGCTCCTCGCTGAAGGTCGAAGTATTCGAGCC
>JAFGNC010000518.1 GCA_016927175.1 Gammaproteobacteria bacterium
TACTTAGCGAATCGGCAATCAGCTATGAACCGACAGAATCAACTAACCAATTGAAACTATTTACCTAAACGTTGGGACACTAGTGGGGTCAGGGCCCTTTTACAGCGAAAAAGGGCCCTGACCCCTTTTCGTGTGAAAAAGGGCCCTGACCCCTTTTCGGCCCCCGTTGCCGGGTGATTCGGACGCGGCCCCGGAGTCACTGCCGCGAAACGACCGGCTCTGCCGCGCGCGCCGCAGCGCTTTGCCCGATCGCGCCGTCGACGGGTTTCGTGCCGGCAACGCCCTTGAGATGGCGCCGCCGGAACGTCGTCGCGAGCATCTTGCGGCCATAGAGCGCGAGCCCGGTCGGGAATATGCCCGCCCCCTCAAGGAAGGTCTTGGCCTGGTAGGCCGCCTCTTTCAGCGGCGAGCCGTTGTAGCGACGGGCGTAGCGCGGCGTCGCGACCTCGAACCCGCAACGCTCCAGCAGGCGCGTCAGCGAGCCGCGGTCGTAGTACTGCACGTGGCTGACCGGGTGCAAGAGCGACCAGCGTCCTCGCTTCAGCTTCGCCGCGATGCTGTCGATGTGCGGCACGCAAATGTAGACGATGCCGCCCGGGCGAAGCACGCGGTGTATCTCCTCGAGGTAGCGCGCCGGCCGATACAGATGCTCGAAGACCTGCTCGGCCATGACGGCGTCGAAGCTGTTCGCCTCGAAGGGCCTGTCGAGCAGGTCCGCATAGATGGCGTCGAGCTGCTGTTCCCGGCAGAACTCGACCTTTCGGCGGTCCACCTCTAGGCCGACGGCCCGCCAGCCGACCTCCGCCGCCTCTCGCATCTGGACGCCCCATCCCGATCCGAAGTCGAGCAGGTCTCCGCAGGGCCGAAGGGACCGGATGCGGCGCGCCACGTGATTCGCGTATCCGCTGCGGCCGAGCGTCGCCGGCTCATGGCTCCGCCAGTAGCGGGCGTAAATGTCGTCGATGATCTCCGGCAGCAGGCGGGGGCTCACGTATGCATGGCCGCAGTCGACGCACTCGACCACGGAGAATTCGTGGTCGATGTCGAGACGAGGATCATCCGCGCATTTGCTGATCCACCAGCTTCGGTTCTCGCGCACTTTGAACAGCGGGCGCTGCCGGTCCGACTCGCAGACTTCGCACGCGATCGGCTCGAGCAGATCGGCCATCACGGCGGGCGAAGTTTCACGGCGCGGCTCGCCGCGAGAGCTGTCCCGTGACAGGGCGCCTTGGTTTTCATTCATTGGTCTTTCTCTCCTTCGGCTGGGTGCACGCTCTCCCTGCAAGCGGAAGAACGCCGGCTGCGCGCCGCGCGGGTGCTCTGGCATCGAGTTGTGGGGCCGGAATCACGAAGCTATGATCCGGCCGTGCCGAGCCAACGTTATTGTTCGAGGGCCTGGGTCTTGTTCCTTTTTCTCGTCGACAGGCTCGGGTCCTGCCGGAAACCGCAAACGAGTTTCGGCGCGTTGCAGCTGCCCGCGTCGGGCTCGCGGACAACGCGCCGATAGCGATTTCGTCACAAATTGCAGCGCAAGAACAACTGTCGCCCATGACCGACATTCCCGACGCTCCCGCGAACCAGTCCGGATCCGGTCAAATCCCGCCCGTCGCAGCGTTGCTCGGGGCTGTCTGCATTTGCGCAGCCCTCGCCGGATGCGCAGGGCCGCCCCCGCTGATCGAAGCCGGGCGGGCCGGCCGGATCGGTCTCGGCGACTCCGTGGAAAGCGTCGAGCAGGCGTACCCGGCAGAGCGGCGCCGCATGGTGGATCTGCGGCTCGAGGGCATGCCTTCGCCGGCCGTCGAAGTGATGCCGGAAGGCGCCGGCCGTCCCGACGCGCTGGTCGCAGAGCTGATCGAGCAGGAAGGCGCGATGCGCGTGTGGCGCATCCAGGTGCGTGACCCAATGTTCGAGACGGCGGCAGGCATCGGCGTGGGCGACACGGTCGCCGATCTGCGGGCGACGTATGCCGCAGAGCGGCTGATCGGCGGCGAAGGCAATGTCGGCTTCCGGGTCGAGGAGCTCGGGGCGACGTTCCTGCTCGACACGGATGGCGCGGACGGCTGGACGCTGAGCCTCGATGCGGAGCAGGTCCCGGACGACGTCGCTATCCGGCAGATTTTGCTCACGGGCCCGCTCTGACGCCTGCCGCCGGCGCGTGCACGCGGGCCGCGCGCGCTCCGATCGACGGGATTCGGTCGCGGGGCTGCGATGGCGCCATGGCAGTCACAGCCGCAGCATTGCCGCCACGAACCTGTGCAGAGCCTCTCTAGTCCTCGGGGCTCGATTGCAGAGCCTATCTAGTCCACGGGCTCGATCCGCAGCACGGTACCGTCCGGATTGCCGCTTCCGTAACGCACCTCCGTCAGCACGTACAGATAGCCGTCCGGGCCCTGCTGCACGTCGCGAAAGCGCACGCCGAGCTCTGTCAGCATCGGCACGCGTTGCTCCGCCTGTCCCGGCTGACCCAGCGCGATGCGCTGCACCTGCTGGCCGCTCAGCGCACCGACGAAAAGATTGTTCTGCCATTGCGGAAACGCGTCGCCCGTATAGAACGTCATGCTCGACGGGCTTATGACCGGCACCCAGAACATCCTCGGCATCTCCATGCCCTCGCGATACCACGGCTGATCGGAAACGAGCGTGCCGGAGTAGTTGCGGCCCATCGAAACGAGCGGCCAGCCGTAGTTCGCGCCCGGCTTCAGGATGTTGATCTCGTCGCCGCCCATCGGCCCGATTTCGAGCTGCCACAGCTCTCCGGTCTCCGGATGGAACGCGAGCCCGTACCCGTTGCGGTTGCCGTAAGTGAAGATCTCGGGGCGCGCGTCGGAACGGCCGACGAAGGGATTGTCCTCCGGCACGCCGCCGTCGTCCGACAGGCGCAGCGTCTTGCCGACATGGTCCGTCAGGTTCTGGGCGCGCATGCGGATGCTGTTGTCGTCTTTCGGTCCGCAGCAGAGTCGGTCCCGGTCGCCGACCGTGACGTACAACGTACGGTCCGGCCCGAACAGCATGCGCCCCGCCGTCGCATTGCGCGCGTTCTCCCATGCATCGGCGACGAAGATCTCCTCGACGTCGACGAGGCGCTCGCCGTGGAGCCGGCCGCGCGATACCGCGAGCGTCTGGCTCCGATCGTCGCCCTTCGTGTACGAGGTGTAGACGAAGCCGTTCTGCTCGAAGTCCGGATGGACCACGACGCCGTGCAGGACGTCGTTCCCCTCCGGTGACGGGGACTCCCATACCGGCTCCGGCACGAGCTCGCCGTCGCGGATGATGCGCAGGCGCCCGGGGCTCTCCGTCACGAGCATCGAGTCGCCGCCCGGCAGGAATGCGAGGCTCCATGGCCCGACCAGGCCGTCCGCGACGAGCACGACGCGGATCATGTCGCGGCCCGCCTCGAGCTCGAGCGGCTGTCCGGGCTGCGGCAGCCTGACGTCGGGCTGCGGCGGCTGCGCAAGCCCCCACGCCGGCGTGAACAGAATCGGCAGTGCCAGCAACGCTCCCTGCAACCGGTCGATCATCGATCTACTCCTCGGGCGGTCCAGTGACGGCGCTGCGGCGACGCGCCGGAGCGGACGGCCGGCGCAACGCGCGCAAGACCCCGGCGGATCGTACACGTCAGCGGCCGAACGCGGCAACGCGCCCGGACTCGTGCCCGCCGCGCATGCCGGATTCGATAAACTAGAGCGTCCGGCCGCCCGTCGAGCCCCAGGCCCGAGCCTGGCAACGGCGGCCATCGAGAACCGCATAGGAGCCCGTTTCGGAGCATGCATATCACGAACCTCGACTCGTTGACTTACGGCGTCCGCGACCTTGCGGAGTCGGAACGGTTCTGGACGGATTTCGGCCTGACGCGAAGGTCCGCGGCCGAAGGCCGGTGCGTGTTCAGCGCCGAGGACGGCTCCACGGTCGTGCTGCGCGACGCCGACGATCCCGCACTGCCGCCCCGCGCGGCGCCGGACGAGACCATGCGGGAGGCGACTTTCGGCGTCGCCGACGACGCCGGCCTGCGCGTGATAGCGGCGGAGCTCGGCAGGGACCGGCCCGTCGACGTCGACGCGGACGGGACCGTGCACACGGTCGACCCGCTCGGCTTCCCCGTCGCGTTCCGCGTCGCGGAGCGCAGGCCCGTGCAGGCGCCCGAGCTGAAGTTCAATACGCCGGGCCGGCCGGAGCGCCTGAACACGCGCGGCAGATTCCACGATTCGGCGAAGCCGCTCGAGATGACGCACGCGGTGTTCATGGTCGGCGACGGAATCGAGGACGCCGTGGCGTTCTACACGCAGCGGCTCGGCTTCAAGGTCAGCGACTGCTATCCCCGGCGCGGCTACTTTCTGCGCGGCGGCGCGTCGAGCCATCATCACGACCTGTTCCTGCTGAACGTCGGCGCCAAGAAGGGCTTTCATCACGTCGCTTTCGAGCTCGGCAGCATCCACGAGCTGTTCGGCGGCGGGCTGAACATGACCCGCCGCGGCTGGACGACGGCGCTCGGTCCCGGCCGTCATCCGATCTCCTCGTGCTACTTCTGGTACTTCCACTGCCCGTCCGGAGGCGCGGCGGAGTACGACTTCGACTCCGATCAGGTGGACGAGAACTGGCAGCCGGGGACGTTCGAGCAGACGCCGGAGGTCTTCGCCGAGTGGTGCCTCGCCGAAGGCATGCAGGAATCGCTGCTGTACAAGGGCGTGCAGCGCGCCGAAACGGCGCGGAAATGAAAAGGCGTCAGAGCCTTCCCTTACCGTAGATGGGGTCAGGGCCCTTTTTTCAGCTCTCAGCCGGTGGAGAAAAAGGGCCCTGACCCTGCCCTGACCCCTTTTTCCGCTCTGCGGAGAAAAAGGGCGGCCCTGCCCCCTTTTTCCGCTCTCAGCCGGTGAAGCCGTACAGCCGGTGCGGGTTGTCTA
>JAFGNC010000519.1 GCA_016927175.1 Gammaproteobacteria bacterium
ACGCCGTAGTTCGGCAGCACGTTCTTGCGATGCCGCGCGAGCACCTCGCCGTCGAGCAGCAGCGCGCCCGCGTTGTAGATGAACTCTCCCTGGTATTCCGGATAGCCGATGTACATCGCGATGCCGGAGACACCGTTCAGCACGGTGTCGAACGCGGCTTCGACGCGAGTCCGCAGGCCCCGGTGCAGCAGCAGATCCTCCGGCGGGTAGCCGGACAGCGTCAGCTCGGGAAACAGGATCAGCCTGCAACCGAGCGCGTCGCGGGCGTGCTGCGCGGCGTCCAGGATCTTGCGGGTGTTGGCGTCTACGCCGCCGACGCGCGTGTTGATCTGCGCGAGCGCTATCTTCACCGATCTGCCTCTACGTGCGGGTCGCAGAAAGTATCGTTGCTAAAAAGGTGCGAAAAAGGGGTCAGGGCCCTTTTCGCGCAGAAAAGGGCCCTGACCCCTTTTCCTGCATCGGTCCGCGCATGCCGGAAAGGGCTCCGCCCCTTTGTTCCTTCGGCCCTTTCCCGCGCCTCAGTCGAGCGCCTTCGCCATCGCGTCGCCGAGCTCCGCGAGCGAGCGCACGGTCGTGACGCCGGCCTTCTCGAGCGCGCGGTACTTGTCCACCGCCGTGCCCTTGCCCCCCGAGATGATCGCGCCGGCATGGCCCATGCGCTTGCCCGGCGGGGCCGTGACGCCGGCGATGTACGCGACGACCGGCTTCGTGACCTTCTGCGCAATGTACTCCGCCGCGGCCTCCTCGTCCGTGCCGCCGATCTCACCGACCATGATGATGCCGCGCGTGTCCGGGTCCGCCTCGAACATCTCGAGGCAGTCGATGAAGTTCATGCCGCGGACCGGGTCGCCGCCGATGCCGACGCACGTCGTCTGGCCGAGCCCGCGGACCGTGGTCTGCGACACGGCTTCGTAAGTCAGCGTGCCCGACCGCGATACGATGCCGATCGAGCCCGGCTGATGGATCGATCCCGGCATGATGCCGATCTTGCAGGCGCCCGGCGTGATGATGCCGGGGCAGTTCGGGCCGATCAGCCGGCAGTCGTAATCCTTCAGCACGGCCTTGACGCGGACCATGTCGAGCACCGGCACGCCTTCGGTGATGCAGACCACGAGCTCGACGCCGGCGTCCGCCGCCTCGAGGATCGCGTCCGCGGCGAACGGCGCGGGCACGTAGATCATGCTGACCGTGGCACCCGTCTCCCGCGCGGCTTCCTTGACCGTGTCGAAAACCGGCAGGCCGAGGTGCTCGCTGCCGCCGCGGCCGGGCGTCACGCCCGCGACGACCTTCGTGCCGTACTCGAGGCACTGCTGCGTGTGGAACGAGCCCTGCTTGCCGGTCAGGCCCTGCGTGAGGACTTTAGTGTCGGCGCCGACCAGGATGCTCATGCCGCGGCCCCCGCGAGCTCGACGGCCTTCCTGGCGGCATCCGTAAGATCCGCGGCCGCGACGATGTCGAAGCCGCTGTCGGCGAGGAGCTGCCGCCCCTTTTCGACATTCGTGCCCTCGAGCCGCACGACGACCGGCACGCCGACGTGCACTTCCTTGACGGCCGCGATGACGCCCTCGGCGATCAGATCGCAGCGCACGATTCCCCCGAAAATATTCACCAGTATTGCCTTGACCTTGTCGTTAGTCAGGATGATGTTGAACGCTTCCTTGACGCGCTCCGCCGTCGCGCCGCCGCCGACGTCGAGGAAGTTCGCGGGCTCGCCGCCGTGCAGCTTGATCAGGTCCATCGTGCCCATCGCGAGGCCCGCTCCGTTGACCATGCACGCGATATTGCCGTCGAGCGACACGTAGTTCAGGTCGTGCTCGTGGGCGCGGCGCTCCTTCTCGTCCTCCTGCGCGACGTCGCGCATGCCGGCGAGCCGCTGCTGGCGGAACAGCGCGTTGTCCTCGACGTTGATCTTCGCGTCGAGCGCGACGACCTCGCCGCTCTTGGTCACGATCAGCGGGTTGATCTCGACGAGGCTCGCATCGCAGTCGGCGAAGAGCTTCACGAGCTTCGCGAGAATCGAGTGCAGCTGCCCCTGCTGGGCCTTCTCGAGGCCGAGGCCGAAGGCGATCTGCCGCGCCTGATAAGGCTGCAGGCCCGCCGCCGGGTGCAGGAAGACGGTGCTGATCTTCTCCGGCGTCCTGGCCGCGACCTCCTCGATGTCCATGCCGCCCGCCGCGGACGCCATGATCGCGATCTTCTCGGACGCGCGGTCGACGACCAGGCTCAAATACAGCTCCCGGTCGATCTCGGAGCCCGACTCGACGTAGACGCGGTCGATCGGCAGCCCGTCCGGGCCGCTCTGATGCGTCACGAGCCGCCGGCCGAGCATGCCCTTCGCGTGCTCCGCGACCTCCTCCACGGACTTCGCGAGCTTGACGCCGCCCGCCTTGCCGCGCCCGCCGGCATGCACCTGCGCCTTGACGACCCACAGCGGCCCGCCGAGCGCCTCGGCGGCCTTCGCGGCCTCGTCTACGCTGGCCGCGACGCGGCCCTCGGGGATCGGAATGCCGTACTCGGCGAACAGCGCTTTCGACTGATATTCGTGGAGGTTCATTAGGTTGACGTTTTGTCCAGGTGCGGCGTGAGGGGCGCTATTGTCCACGAAACCGCCGGGGATGGGAAAGGGGTGGCAGCGGCGCCGCAGGCGTACTCGTCGGGACGGGTTACGGCGAAAAACGGCGGCGACACCGTTATGATTCGCGCACATGTCAGCCGTCGACCTATCGAGGCCCGCGCACGCCGCGAAGGGCCGCAGCGACGCCGCCGGAAACGCCGAGCCGGGCGTATTCGCGTGGAGGGTCCTTGCGCTGCTGAACCTGTTCCGGCTGTCGCTCGGAGCGGTGCTGCTGCTGACCTTCCTGCTGGTAGACCCGCCGCGGCTCGTCGGCGACGTCGATCCGGGGCTCGCGGTGCGGGCTCTGGTCGCGATGATCGCCGTCGGCTGCCTGGAGATGGCCTTCCTGCATTGGCGCCGGCCGGGCGTAGAGACGCAGACGTATCTGATGTTCGGCGCGGACCTCGCGCTGATCATCGCTCTGGTGCACGCGAGCGGCGGCATGTCGAGCGGCATCGGCGGCCTCGTCGTCGTGTCCGTCGGCGCCATCGCGGCCCTGGTGCCGGCGCGGCGGGCGTTTTTCTTCGCCGCCGTCACGACGATCGCGCTGCTGCTGGAGCAGACCTTCGCGCAGCTCTCGGGCGTCACGCAGAGCGAGCAATTCGCCGCCGCCGGTATCCTCGGGCTCGTCACGTTCCTGATCACCGCCGTCGCACAGCTCGTGCGGCACCGGATCGTCGAGACCGAGGCGCTGGCCGAGCAGCGGGGGGTGGACCTCGCGAACCTCGTCGAGCTGAACGACTACGTGATCCAGCACCTGCGCGAGAGCATCGTCGTCGTGGACGGCGACGACCGCGTGCGGCTCATGAACGAGTCCGCGGTCAAGCATTTCGGCGTTGACGGCCGGGACGGTGCGGCGACCCTCGATCAGGTCTCGGACGAGCTCGCGGAGCGGCTCGCCGAGTGGCGGCGCGACGGCGCGGTGGAACGCTCCGGAGGACCGTTCCCCGCGGCCGACGGAGCCACGATGATCCGCCCCCACTTCGCGCCGCTCGGGTCCGGCCGCGCCGGCGGCGTCGTGGTTTTCCTCGAGGACACCTCGTTGATCGCCGAGCGGGTGCAGCAGACCAAGCTCGCCGCCCTCGGTCGCCTCAGTGCCAGCATCGCGCACGAGATCCGCAACCCGATCGGCGCGATGAGCCACGCCGGCCAGCTGCTGGCCGAGTCCGACGCCATCGGCGCCGCCGACAAGCGCCTGACCGACATCATCCGGGTCAACGCGACGCGCGTCAGCCAGATCGTAGAGAGCGTGCTGTCGCTGTCCCGCCGGGACAAGACGCAGCCCGAGCGGCTGCAGCTGAAGCCGTGGATCCAGGACTTCGCGCGCGAGTTCGTCGAGACGCAGGAGCTGTACGAGGGCGCGGTTCGGGTGACCGAGGAAGCCATCGATCTCGACGTGCAGATGGACCCGACTCACCTGCACCAGATCGTCTGGAACCTGTGCGACAACGCCGTCAAGTACGCGAGCCTCGCGGCCGGCGCGATCTCGGTCGAGCTGACGTCCGGTGTCATCGAGACGTCTGGGAGGCCCTATCTGGAGATTGCGGATCGCGGCCCAGGGATCCAGCCCGACAAGACCGAGCAGATCTTCGAGCCGTTCTTCACGAGCCAGCCCGGCGGGACCGGGCTCGGGCTCTACATCACGCGGGAACTGTGCGAACGGAACGGCGCTACGTTACGCTACGCCCCGCGGCCGGGGGGCGGCAGCGTGTTCCGGATCGTGTTCGCGGATCCGGACCGGTGGCAGGGGGGCGACGGCGGCGCGTGAGCTCGAGCGGCTACCGGGAGGTGGCACTACGGCTGAGTTGGCAGACGCCGCATCAGCGTGGTAGTGTGTAACGGCTTACACACCCCGCCGACGCGGCAGGACGACTCATGAGCCGACGCATCAATGTCATGATCGACGACGATACATGGCAGCTGATCGAGAAAATACCGGCCGGCGAGCGCAGCCGCACCGTCAACGATGCGCTTCGGGCATGGGCCCGGCGCGGTCGGCGTCGAGACGCGGTCGCCGCCATGGAGGCGCTGCGTGCCCAACTGCCAGAGGTCAGCACGTCGGAAGTTGCAAGGTGGATTCGCGAGGATAGGGACGGCGCCCACTGATGGCGCTCCCTGTCGTGGTGCCCGATGCCTCGGTCCTGTTGAAGTGGGTGCTGCCGTCGCACGACGAGCCGGAAGCCGATCGGGCGCTGTCACTGAGAGACGCGATCGCCGAAGAGACCGTCCAGGCACTGCTGCCGGGGCTGTGGCTCTATGAGGTGGGTAATACGCTGGCTCGCAGATTCCCGGAGCATGCGGAGGCATCCCTCCGGGCACTGGTGAAGTTCCAGATCGAGGAAGCGCAGCCCACCGCGCGATGGCTCGAGACTGTGCTGGCTTTAACGCGCGATTATGGCGTGACATTTTATGATGCGTCGTACCATGCCGTTGCAATCGTGCATGGGGGTGTATTCATAACGGCCGACCGGCGGTATGTCGGGCATGTTGGGGGGGAGGGATCAATCAATTTGCTTGAGGAGTGGTCGCCTCCATCAGCCGCCGTCGGCTGATCTTTCCGTACCGTCGGCGGATCCTTCGGCAAGCAGGCGAGACGCGGAGCAAACCACCGCATCTCGGCACGATACGAACGACAACGAATGAACGCGAAGCCATGAAACCGACCGCTCTCGTCGTCGACGACGAACCGGACATCTGTGAGCTTTTGTCGATCACGCTCGAGCGCATGGACATCGCGGCGCGCACCTGCACGGACGTCGCCAGCGCCAAGCAGGCGCTGGCTGCCGAGCACTTCGACCTTTGCCTGACCGACATGCGGCTGCCGGACGGCGACGGCCTCGAGCTCGTCGAATGGATGCAGCGGCAGGCGCCCGGGACGCCGGTCGCCGTGATCACGGCCCACGGCAGCGTCGAGACCGCCGTCAAGGCGCTGAAGGTCGGGGCGTTCGACTTCGTGTCGAAGCCGCTCGATCTGAACGACCTGCGAAAGCTCGTCACGGCCGCGCTGAAGCTGAAGGGCGAGACGGCGCCGCGGGGGACGGCGGCGCAGGAGCTGGTCGGGGCGTCGCCCGCGATCGAGCGCGTGCGGGCCATGATCCGCAAGGTTGCGCGGAGCCAGGCGCCCGTGCACATCTCCGGCGAGTCCGGCACCGGCAAGGAGCTCGTCGCGCGGATGATTCACGAGGCGGGGCCGCGGCGCGACGGGCCGTTCGTGCCGATCAACTGCGGCGCGATCCCGACCGAGCTGATGGAAAGCGAGTTCTTCGGGCACCGCAAGGGCGCATTCACCGGGGCCGTCGGCGACAAGGTCGGCCTGGTGCAGACGGCCGAGGGCGGCACGCTGTTCCTCGACGAGGTGGCCGACCTGCCGCTACACATGCAGGTCAAGCTGCTGCGCGTGATCCAGGAGAAATCGATCCGCCCGGTCGGCCAGACCAGCGAGCTGCCGATCGACGTCCGGATCCTGAGCGCGACGCACAAGGACCTCGGCGAGCTCGTCGCGGAAGGCAGCTTCCGCGAGGACCTCTACTACCGGATCAACGTGATCGAGCTGCACGTGCCGCCGCTGCGCGAGCGCGGCGACGACGTGCTGATGCTGGCCCACCGCGTGCTGTCGCGCCTCGCGGCCGTGCAGGGCGTGCCGACCCCGCGGCTGACGAAGGCGGCGCAGGCGGCGCTGCTCGGCTACAGGTTTCCGGGGAACGTGCGCGAGCTCGAGAATATTCTCGAGCGGGCGCTGACGCTGTGCTCCGGGGACCAGATCGACGTCGAGGATATTCAGCTGCGGCCGGCGCACGAGGATGACGCGGCGCGCGGGGCGGGAGTTGCGGGTGCCGGCCTTGCCGGGCCCGGCGATGGGGCGCCGCTCGGCACGCAGCTCGAGGAAATCGAGCGCGACGCGATCGTCAAGGCGCTCGAGCAGACGCGTTACAACAAGACCGCGGCGGCGCAGGTGCTCGGGATCAGCTTTCGGGCGCTGCGGTATCGGATCAAGAAGCTCGGGATCGAATAGCTGGCCGGGCCGAGCCCTGCTGGTGGCTGATTGTCCGAGTCGAGTGCCCGTTGCGGCGCGGCACACCGAAGCGGCACATGCGCAACCGTCCGGAACCCGGAAACGTCTGTCGTCGAGTGACGACTCGGGTGACAAAAATGGTCACTTTGTGACAGATAAGCGGCTGTGACCGACGCAGCCGCGTCATTCAAACTGTCTTCCATAACCTCCTCTGTGAGGGTGATCACGGCCGCAGGTCGCGCAGCTACAACAGTTTTGACATAGTGCTTCACGCTTGGCATATCGATTGCACTTACCGCTGCCAGACGCAACGCGTCCTGCCCAAAAGAACTGAACGAAGAATATCTTCAAGGAGCTTCTCGACATGAAGAAAATGCAACAGGGCTTCACGCTCATCGAGTTGATGATCGTGGTGGCGATTATCGGGATTCTGGCGGC
>JAFGNC010000520.1 GCA_016927175.1 Gammaproteobacteria bacterium
CGCGAGGTCGGCGTGGAAGGAAAGCTCGGCGGCCAGGCGAAGGTGCCCGGCGCGGCGGGCACGTGGAAGGGCCTCACCGAGAACGTGAACCAGCTCGCGGCGAACCTGACGACACAGGTGCGCGCGATCGCCGACGTCGCGACGGCCGTGACCAAGGGCGACCTGACCCGTTACATCCAGGTGGACGCGAGCGGCGAGGTCGCGGACCTGAAGAACTACATCAACGCGATGATCGGCAACCTGCGCCAGACTACGGAGCGCAACAAGGAGCAGGACTGGCTCAAGACCAACCTCGCGAAGTTCAGCCGGATGATGCAGGGCCAGCGGGACCTTGCGACCGTGTCGCAGATGCTGCTGTCGGAGCTCGCGCCGCTGGTCGGCGCGCAGCAGGGCGTGATCTACGTTGCGGCGGAGACAGCGCAGGGGCCGCGTCTGAAGCAGCTCGCGGCCTACGCGGATGCCGCCGGAGAGGACGAGCTGCCGCGGGAGTACGCGTTCACGCAGGGGCTGGTCGGGCAATGCGCGCAGGAGCGCAAGGCGCTCGTGATCGAGGACATCCCGGCGAAGTCGGTGCGGATAGCGTCAGGTCTGGTCGAGGTCGCGCCGCGGAACCTGATCGTGTTCCCGGTGCTGTTCGAAGGGGAGGTCAAGGCCGTCATCGAGCTCGCGTCGCTCAGGGAATTCGCCGCGCCGCACATCCGCTTCCTCGAGCAGCTGGCCGACATCATCGGCGTCGTCGTCAACAACATCGAGGTCACGATGCGCACGGAGCGGCTGCTCGCGCAGTCGCAGCAGCTCGCGACAGAGCAGCAGACGCAGCAGCGAGAGCTGCAGAAGACGAACGAGGAGCTCGCGCAGAAGGCGCAGCTGCTCGCGGCGCAGAACGCGGAGGTCGAGCGCAAGAACCGCGAGATCGAGCAGGCGCGGCGCGCGCTCGAGGAGAAGGCCGCGGAGCTCGCGCTGACCTCGCGCTACAAGTCCGAGTTCCTCGCGAACATGTCGCACGAGCTGCGCACGCCCTTGAACAGCATCCTGGTGCTCGGGCAGCAGCTCGCGGCAAACAACGAGCGGAACCTGTCGGAGAGGCAGGTCGAGTACGCGTCGACGATCCGCGCGGCCGGGACGGACCTGCTGAACCTGATCAGCGACATCCTGGATCTGTCGAAGATCGAGTCCGGCACGGTCACTGTCGAGTGCGAGGAGTTCGAGCTGACGAGCCTCAGACGCACGCTCGAGCGCACGTTCGCACACGAGGCCGAGAAGGGCGTGCTGGAGTTCGAGACGACGCTCGCGCCGCGGCTCGGCGGCTCCATCAATACAGATCCGAAGCGTCTGCTGCAGGTTCTGAAGAATCTGCTGTCCAACGCGTTCAAGTTCACCGAGCAGGGAAGCGTGCGTCTCAGCGTGGACGTCGCGAAAGAAGGCTGGTCGCCCGGCCACCCGGTGCTCGACGACGCCGAGGAGGTCATCGCCTTCTCGGTCAGCGACACCGGCATCGGCATCCCGCCGGAGAAGCAGAGGATCATTTTCGAGGCGTTCCAGCAGGCGGACGCCGGAACGGCGCGCAAGCACGGTGGAACGGGGCTCGGGCTTGCGATCAGCCGCGAGCTCGCGCAGCTGCTCGGCGGCGAGCTGCGGCTCGAGAGCACGCCGGGCCGCGGCAGCACGTTCACGCTTTACCTGCCGGCGGTGTACGCCGGGCCCGCCGTCCCGCTGGACCCGGACTCTTCCGGCGCGCCGAGAGACGTATACCGCGGCGTGCTGATGCCGGCCGCGCGTCCGCAGGACGTGCTCGACGACCGCGAAAGCATCGCGCACGGCGACAGCGTGCTGCTCGTCGCGCACGGCGACAGAGAGGCGACAGCGCGGGTCATCGGCGCCGCCCGTAATGCGGGGCTGAAGGCCGTCGCCACCGGGCGCGGCGCGGACCTGCTCACGCTGGCGCGGCAGTACCCGCCCGAGGTCGTCAGCATCGACGTCTCGCTGCCGGACATGCACGGCTGGACACTGCTGTCCCGGCTCAAGAGCGATGCGGATCTGCGCCACGTGCCGGTTCAGGTCTGCGGCGAAGAAGCCGCTCGCGACGAGGCGCTGCGCCGCGGTGCGAAATCGTTCCTGGCGAAGCCGTCGGGCCCCATGGACCTGCAGCAGGATCTCGAGGCGCTGCTCCGTTACGCAAGGCGGGCGGAGCGCCGGTTGCTGATCTGCCAGGCGGAGGGCGCAAACGCAGACTTCGTCGAGCTGATCGGCGGCAGCGGCCTGGAGGCGAAGGTGGCGGCGAGCGTCGGCGATGCGCTCGAGCTGCTCGGCGCCGAGCGTTTCGACTGCGTCCTGATCGACGACACGTCCCGGCCCGGCATCGCGCGCGAGCTGCTCGGGCGTGACGAGGGAGCGCTGCGCGAGCTGCCGGTCGTGATCCACGCTGCCGGGGACGGGAGCGGCCGGCCGGCCGGCGAATACGGGGCGGCCGCGCGCGTGCGGGTCGTCACGAGCCTCGACGGCGCGCTTGACATAACATCGCTGTTCCTGCACCGCTGTGTGGCCGATCTTTCCGACGCGCAGCGCGGGCGTATCGCCCGCGCGCAGGACCCCGAGTCGCTGGCGGGCCGCACGATCCTGATCGTCGACGACGACTCGCGTAACATCTTCGCGCTGTCGAGCCTGCTCGAAAGCCACGGAGTACGCGTCGTCTCGTCGGGCTCCGGTGCGGAGGCGGTCCGAATGGCGAACGACGTCGAGGAGCTGTCGCTCGTGCTGCTCGACATCATGATGCCGGAGATGGACGGTTATGAGACGATGCGGCGGATGCGCGCGAACGGCGTGCGGCAACCGATCATCGCGCTGACCGCGAAGGCGATGGCCGGCGACCGCGAAAAGTGTCTCGAAGCGGGGGCGTCAGATTACATCGCCAAGCCCGTGGACAGCGAGCAGCTGCTGGCGCTGCTGGGGGTGTGGCTGCTTAAATGAGCGGGGGCATCATGAGCGACCGGAGCAACGGGGAGTCGGAGGGCGAGGAGCGCGCCAACGTACTGCTCGTCGACGACAAACCCGAGCGCCTGCTGACGTACGAAGTCATTCTCGAGCCGTTGGGGCAGAACCTCGTCCGAGCGAACTCGGGCGAGGAGGCCCTTGCGAAGCTGAGGGGGGCGGAGTTCGCGGCGATACTGCTCGACGTCAGCATGCCCGGCATGGACGGCTTCGAGACTGCGCAGGCGATCCGGACGGATCCGCGCGCGAGCCAGACGCCGATCATTTTCGTGACCGGCGTTCACATCACCGATCTCGACCGGTTGCGCGGCTACGAGATGGGCGCGGCCGACTACGTCTACGTTCCTGTCGTGCCGGAGATCCTGCGCGGCAAGGTGCAGGTGCTGGTGCAGTTACATCAGCAGAAGCGGGAGCTCGCACGGCTGAACGACAGGCTCGCCATCGCGAACGACGAGCTTGCACAGGCTCACGCCCGGCTTCAGGCGGAAAACACGCGCGAGCTGCAGAAGCTGAATCAGACCCTCGAGGAAGCGAACCGGCAGCTGATGTCCGAGGTGGCCGAGCGCAAGAAGGCCGAGGCGCTGCTGCGCGACGCCGCGCGGCGCAAGGACGAGTACATCTCGATTCTGGCGCACGAGCTGCGCAACCCGCTGGCCGCGATGCAGAGCGGCATAGAGCTGTTGAGCGGCAATCCCGTGCACGAAAGCCGGCTGAAGTGGTCGCGCGATCTGCTCCGGCGCCAGCTGAAGCACCTGAGGCGGCTGATCGACGACCTGCTCGACGTGTCGCGCATCACGAGCGGCCGCGTGCAGCTGCGGCGCGAGCGCCTGTCGCTCGAGAACGTGATCTCGCACTCGCTGGATGCCGCCACGCCGCTGATCGACGAGAAGGCCCACAGGCTGTTCGTGGACATGCCGCCGCACCCGCTGTACGTCGACGGCGACCCGGTGCGTCTGACGCAGGTTTTCGGCAACCTGCTGACGAACGCGGCGAAGTACACGGAGGAGGGCGGCGAGATCTCGCTGACGGTCGACGCCGCTGAAGCCTCGGCCGGCTGGGTCACCGTGCGCGTCAGGGACAACGGAGCGGGGATACCGACGGACATGCTCGAGCGCGTTTTCGAGCTGTTCACTCAGGCGGACGCGCAGAATTCGCGTTCGCAGATGGGCCTCGGCATCGGGCTCGCGCTTGCGCGCGGGCTCGTGGAGCTGCACGGCGGCACGGTACATGCGGTCAGCGACGGGCCCGGCAAAGGCGCGGAGTTCGTCGTCCGTCTGCCGCTGGCGGGCGCGGCCAGCGAAACCGCGCAGCCGGCGAGCCTGCCCGACGACGCCGGTGCAGTGGCGTCGATCGGTCCGCTGCGTCTGCTGATCATCGACGACAACGAGGATCTCGCGCGCGGCCTCGCCATGTATCTGAAGGAGACGTCGGGCCACGAGGTTCGGCTCGCGCACACCGGCCAGCGCGGCATCGCGGAGGCGCTGACGTTTCAGCCGGATGCCGTGCTGCTCGACATCGGTCTCCCGGACATCGACGGCTACGAGGTGGCGCGGCGGCTGCGCGAGCAGGCCGGCCTGCGCGAAGTGCCGCTGATCGCAATCACCGGTTTCAGCAGCGAGTCGGACCGCAAGCGTGCGGAAAGCGCCGGCTTCGACCGCTACTTCGTCAAGCCGGTCGCATACGACGTGTTGAGCGAGGTGCTGTCGACGCAGTGCGCGGCCGCGAGCTGAACGTGTGCCGGGGTAATGACCTCGCTACGGCGATCATCGGCCGTGGAGGCTTCCGGGGCCTGGCGCCTGCGCGGCGTGTGCCCGTTCGTGCTACGTCGTAGAATCGGTTCCCGAAAACCGGTTGAGACCACATGACCTCTGGAACAGCGCTCGCCGCGCGGCATGACGCGGCCGGCCGTCACGACGACGCGATCAACGAGCTCGCCCGCGCAACGCAGGCGGGCGACATCGAGGCCATGACCGAGCTCGGCAAGCGGCTCGTCGTCGGCGACCGCGCGCCGCTGCTGCCGCGGGACGGGGCGGGCCTGCTCGTCGACGCGATGAAGGCCGGCAGCGCCGAGGCGGCAGAGCGGCTCGCCGCGATGGCGGCGCTCGGCGCGCACAGGGAGCAGAGCTGGGCCGACGCGCTGGCGCTGCTGGTCCGGGCCGCGGAGCAGGGCTCGGAGTCGGCGCGCGGCCAGCTCCGGGTGCTCGCCCGCCGATCCGGCTCCGGCGCCGAGCCGGGCGAAGGCTGGCGCGGCCTCGCCGAGAGCGTCGACCTGAAGGCATGGCTCGCGCCGCCGCCGGGCGTCACGCTGTACGAGCGCCCGACGGTGCGCCGCTTCGAGGAGTTCGTCCCGGACGAGGCGTGTGACTGGCTGATCGACCGCGCACGCGGCCGACTGAAGCGCGCCCTGATCTACGATCCGGCCTGCGGAGGCGACGTGGCGGACCAGATGCGCACGAACAGCGCCACGGGCTTCGATCTAACGGACGTGGATCTGGTGCAGGTCGCGATCCAGCATCGAATGGCCGCCGCCGTCGGTCTGCCGGTCCGCAACATGGAAGGCCCCACGATGCTGCACTACGACGTGGGCGAGCAGATC
>JAFGNC010000091.1 GCA_016927175.1 Gammaproteobacteria bacterium
GCCTTGTTCAGCACGGTCAGGTGCAGGTTCGACAGCGTCGTGTACTCGGGCAGCTCGACGTGCTGACCGCCGCGAAGCGCGCCGCACGCGCCGCCGACGAGGATGATCGGCAGCGGATAGTTGTTGTGGCGGTCGCTGTTGCTCATGTTCGAGCCGTACATGAACATCGAGTGGTCGAGCAGGGAGCCTTCTCCGTCCGGCGTATTCGCGAGCCGGGCCACGAACTCCGCGAACCGCTCGACATGGTAGCGCTGGATCCTGACGAGCTTCTGGATGCGCTCGAGGTTGTTCGCGTGGTGCGACACCGGATGAAACGCGTCCGGCACGCCGATGTGGTTGTAGGTTCGGTTCGTGCCTTCGGCGACCATGATGTAGCTCGCCACACGCGTCACGTCCGCCTGGTAGGCGAGCGCGATCAGATCGAACATCAGCTTGACCTGCTCGTCGAAGTCCGGCAGCTCGCCGATCGGCGTGTCGGGCAGCTCGATCCCGGACAGATCCCGCTCGGAAGCCTTCGCGACGCGCCGCTCCGTCTCGCGCACGGACTCGAGGTAGTCCTCGAGCACGGCCCGGTCCCGCGGGCCGAGCTTGCCGCGCAGGTCGGCGGTGCGCTCGCCGATCATGTCGAGCACGCTCGCGCGGCGGCGGGCGATCGCCTCGCGCTCCTCGGCTGTGTCGCCGGCGCCGAACAGCTGCACGAACACCTTGCGCGGATTGAACTCCATCGGCAGCGGCGTCGTGGCGTTGCGGAACGACAGCGTCGAGCTGTAGTAGCACGCGCCGCTGCCGCAGGCCGCGCTTTGCGTCGTGGTCTCGGACGCGACCTCGAGCGACGGCAGCACGCTGTCCTGCCCGATGTGCGCGGCGATCATCTGGTCGACCGTCGGCGCCATCTTCGCACCGGTCGCCGTGTCGTCCGGCCGCACGCCGGACAGCCACGTGGCCGGCACCAGCGTGTGAACCGAGTTCTGCGGCGCCTTGTTCTCGAGGTTGGCGAACGACGTGACGTAACGCTTGTGCGGCTCGAGCGGCTCGAGGATCGGGCTCAAGCTGAAATCCTCGCCGGCGCCGCTCGGCGTCCAGCGGTCCATGTCCGCGCCGAAAGCGGTGTTCCACATGATCGCGCCGTGCGGAATGTAGAAGAAACCGGCCCGGAGCTTCGGCGCGGCGGCCGTCTGCGCGAGAGCGGTCGCGGCCGGGATCATCGCGTCGAGCAGCGGCAGGCCGACCGACACCCCCGCGGCCTTCAGGACGGTTCGCCGGGAAAGATGCTTTTTCGTCAGGTACATCGTCGATCTCCCCTCATCTAAAGACCGCGAAAAAAGGGGTCAGAGCCCTTCTCGCCGGCCGCGGGCTGCCGCGCTTCACGCGCCGCGTCACGGCTCGCGAAAAAGGGCTCCGACCCCTCTTTCCCTGCCGTTCGAGCAGGTGCAGGCGCCTCGCCGTGCACGGCCGCCTGCATCCGGAACGCGTCGCTCCGTACGACGCCGGCGACGAGCGCCGAGAACCGGTAGTCCTGCTTCTCCGCCGCGCGCACGATCCGGCGCACCTGCGGCATATCGTAGTGCTCCAGCTCGCGGCCGAGCGCATACATCATCAGCTTCTGCGTCAAAGCCTGCACGAGCTGGTCCTCGCGGCGGAGCAGCGCCTCGGTCAGCTCCACCGGGCCTTCTATGCCTAAGCCGCCCGGCAGCACCGTGCTCGCGTCGATCGGCGCGCCGGCGTCCTCGTCGAAGTCGCGCCAGCGGCCGGTGGCCGTGAAATTCTCGAGCGCGAGGCCGTACGGGTCGATGACGCCGTGGCAGGCGCTGCAGACACTGTCCGCGCGATGCTGCTCGAGCCGCGCGCGCAGCGTCTTCGGCTCCTCGCCCTCGACGGCACTCAGATTCGTCTCGACTCCGGGCGGGGGCGGCGTCGGCGGCGTGCCCATCAGCCGGTCGAGCACCCATGCGCCGCGCAGCACCGGCGAAGTGCGGTCGCCGTAAGACGTGCTGAGCAGCACGGCGCCCTTGCCGAGCAGCCCGTGCCGCCGCGGGTCGTCGAGCCGCACGCGGCGGAACTGCGGGCCGACGACGCCCGGCACGCCGTAGTGCCGCGCCAGCCGCTCGTTCAGGAACGTGTAATCGGCCGTCAGCAGCGTCCGGACGTCCTTCTCCTCGAGCAGAACGCTGGCGAGGAAGCGCCGAATTTCCTCCGCGAAGTCCTCGCGCAGCGCGCCGGTGAACTCGGGAAACAGCAGCCTGTCGGGCTCGACCGCGTCGAGGTCGTCGACGTTGAGCCAGCGCAGCGCGAATTCGTTCACGAGCACCTCGGAGCGCGGGTCCGCGAGCATGCGCGCGACCTGCGCGTCCAGCACGTCGGTCCGCGACAGCTCACCTGCGGCCGCCAGCCGCAGCAGCTCGTCGTCCGGCCCCTGGCTCCATAAGAAGAACGACAGGCGCGACGCGAGCTCGAAGTCGTCGAGCGCGTAGCGCTCGCCGTCGCCTCTCGGCGCGATCGTTCGATACAGGAAATCCGGGCTTGCGAGCACGGCAGTGATCAGCAGCTCGATGCCCTCGTCGAAGCCGCCCGGACCGCGCCGGCCTTCCTCGTAGAAGGGCATGAGCCGGTCGAGATCCGCCTGGCCGACGGGGCGGCGAAACGCGCGCCGCGCGAGGTTCACCGCGATCTGCTCGGCGCACGCCCGCTCGCGCTCCGGCACCTCCGGCTCGCAGACGAAGACTTTGCGGCGGCTCGCGGTCGGAGAGAGCCCGGGCGACTCGAACGGCCCGATCAGATCGATGCCGCCGTAAATGCCCGGCACGCGCGGCGCTCCGGTGAAGCTGAACGTGTCGGTCGGCGAGAACGGGGTGACCATCTCGTCGTCGAACGCGCGGGAGCGCTCGATGAACGTCACGGCGATCTCGTGCCGGCCGGCCTTGACCGGCACCGGGATGTCGGTGAAGCGCGCCATGATCTCGGCACGCGCCGGCGCGCCGCCCTGATCGATCGCCGCGAGGTCCTCGGGTCCGCCGATCTCGCCTCGAAACACCTCTTCCCGGTCCACCAGCACGACGAGCGTATGCCGCGTCTCGAGCGCTCGCGGATAGAGGCCGGCGCCGAGATCCTTCAGGGTCAGCCGATATTCGCCGTCGGCCGGGAACGTGTGCGTGAACCGGATGCCGCCGCGCGTGCCGAAAGGCATGCCGTCGACGTACGCGTCCTGGTCCTCGGTCGGCGGCGGGAAGAAGGCCGTCGAGACTTTCGGCTGCGGCTCGCCGACCGCGAGGTGGGCGACCGTGCTCGCGACGTTCACGTACTGCTCGACGAACGCGGGCGACGCGGACAGCGCGGCGGCGATGTTCGTGAAGCCTTCGACCTCCATCTCGACCGGCAGATGCTCGGCCGGATCGATGTCGACGCCGAGCAGGTCCCTGACCGCATGGGCGTACTCGGTGCGGCTCAGGCGCTGGGCCGGCACATAGCCGACCGCATGCTGCGGGGTGTTGCCGTCGATCGAGCGCTCGAGCCAGGAGATCAGCGCGTCGACGTCCTCCTGCTCGGGCTGCGGACCGCCGGGCGGCGGCATCAGACGCCCGCGAAGCCGGGTGATGACGCGCTCGAAGATTTCCGGGTGCTGCGGGACTGACTCCGCCGAGAGGTCCTCGAAGCTCAGGCCCCCGGAGAGATCGAGGTCGTTGTGGCAGTCGACGCAGTAGGTGTCGAGCATGGCCCAGCGGTCCTGCTCGCGCGCGTGCTCCGCCCGCCATGCCAGCACGGCGAGCGCCGCCCCGGCAACGGATGCGGCCGCAAGCCATTGGTGGGATCGTCTCATGTGTCTGCCGTGTCCGCCGCTGCTGCCGCCCCGCCGGGCTCTTCCCTGCAGGGGCTAGTATAGAGTATGCAGACAATCCGGGTTCAGCAGGACCGGACGACGGCGCTATTCCGCCCGGCGGTACCACGAGAGGCTGAAAGTCGTGAAGGCCGCCCGGTCGCGCTCGGCCGGGAAGGTCTCGGTGAAGAACGACTGCGTCAGAGAAACCACGAGGCCCTTGCGCCGCAGCGTGAGGCCCGTCGACAGCGCGCTCGTGAAGGGATTCGACGGGACGGAGCGGCTGTCCTCGAATACGGTGCCGTCGAGCGGCAGGTAGTGAGCGACGCCGTAGGCCTCGACGCCGGCGAAGAACGTCAGCGACCAGGACTCGACCGGGCCGGCCCCGGTCATCGGCGCGCCGTTGAATCCGTGTCGCGGCGCCGTGCCGCGGAAAGCGTCGATCAGATTCCACCCGATCTCGCCATAGACTCCGGCGCCGACTCCGGTGAAGTAGTTGCCGATGCTGACGCTTCCGACCGGAACGACCCGCCACGACGCCGATTCGCCGACCGAGCCTTCGCGCCACAGATACATCGCCGTGTAGTCCGCATTGATCAGGGGCTCGTCCGGGAGCTGCGTCTCCCAGCCCTGCGGATCCTTCGATCCGTTCAGCTCGTGCAGCTCGCGCTGGATCTGCTCGGCATGCGACGACGGGCCGACGATCCCGGTGCGCAGCGTCCACGTGTGCCCCCACCGATCGTTCCGCGCGTGGAGCGCGCTGTCGACATAGAGCGCGCCGGAGTAGGGCTGGTCGTCCTGCGGCGGATCCGGAATCGATATGTCCGTCGGCGTATGCACTTCGTGGCCCAGGCTCCACGAGGCATACGTGTCAAAGCCGGGATCCGCGACGAAGGGCAGGAAGGCCCAGAAACGCGTCCACCTGCTCTCGAAGCCCGCCGCAGCGTCGCGGTCGATCGCGCCCGTCGTCCAGGTGAAGCCGAGACCGTTCGTGTAATTGTTGTCGGTCCCGGTGAACGCGTCGTTCTCGAGCCTGACCGTGAACGCGCCGTCGTGAGAAGGCGCCGTGCCCGCGACGGAAGCGCCCGCGACTGAAGTGCCCGCGACGGAAGCGCCCGCGACTGAAGTGCC
>JAFGNC010000521.1 GCA_016927175.1 Gammaproteobacteria bacterium
AGATTCGCGCCGGGTGCGCCGGCGTGCGCGAGCTACATCTCGACGTTCAGCACGACGTCTGCTTCGGCGCCGCCCATCGACACCGAGAACCGATTGATACCCGGCGTGAGCTCCTTCTGGAGCGATTCGAGGTTCACCCTGCCTCGAAACTCGTGACAGGGCTCGCCGCGGTCGGAGGAGATGATCGCGACCAGAATCGGCCGCACTGCGTGCTCGTTGACGGCGGTGACGCTCGCCTCGCGGGTGAACCCCCTGTTGCAGAGCGTCAGCGCAAGCGGCAGCGTACCCTCCCTCTGCCCGAATTCGTCGTACAGGACTTCGACGGAAAGATCCGGCAGGCTGCCCAGCTTCAACGTCGGCACGGCGTCATCCGGAATGGTGATTCGGGTGTCGGCCGGGATCGCCGCGTCGAACACGGTGCCGACGTCCAGCACGGCGTTTCGGCCCGGCAGAAAGCCCGCCGGCCAGAGCAGGAAAGAGAGCGCGCGCGTCAGACCGTAGCGGTTGCCGCCGGACTGGTCGTAGCCGCCGCTCAGCGTGATTTCGGTGCCGTCCGTTGCCTGCACCGAGACCGCCATGATCTCCAGCGAGCCGCCGCGTCCTCCGACGTTGCTGCCGCTCAGCTTCGAGATCCGCAGCACCATCGGCGTGCCGGCGGTAACGACCGTATGCCCGTCCACGACGACGTCCTTCCAGACGTGAGCATCGACCGGGTACCCCACCCTGAACTTTCTGCCGTTCGAGGTGATCCGTTCCTCGAGCTCGCCGAACACGACGGTACCGCGTGGAATGACGAGCTCGGCCGAACGGGCGAGAATCGGCATGCAGAGGAGCACCACGGAAAGGAGCGCGAAATGGTTCTTCATCTTCTGGCGCGGCCCGGCTGTCCTCGCGGTATCTTAGGTCATCCGGCGGCGCCCGTCGATCCGGCGCGAACTTCCCGGATGCGGGCAATCCTCCCGCCGAAGTCCCCGATTCGACACGATGCCGTCGACGACCGGCTCCGCGCCGCCTCCGAACAGGAGGACCCGCAATGCTGATCGGCCTGCTCGAATGCGACGACGTCTCCGGCCGGTTCCCGGACGTCGACGGGGGCTACCGCGAGATGTTCGCGGCCCTGCTGTCGCCGCATGTCCCGGGTATCGCTTTGCGCTATTACGAAGCGCACCGCGGGCAGCTGCCCCGGTCCCCGGGCGACTGCGACGCCTGGCTCTGCACCGGCTCGAAGTACTCCGTTTACGAGCGTCGGGACTGGATCGACGGCCTGAAAGCGTTCGTCCGCCGGATCGGCGAATCGGCAAGGCCTTTCGTCGGCATTTGCTTCGGGCACCAGATGCTCGCGTCCGCGCTCGGAGGAGACGTCGCGCAGGCGCAGCAGGGTTGGGGGGTCGGCATCGGCGGCATCGACGTGCTCGTGCAGGAGCCGTGGATGCAGCCGCCGCGCACGCGGCTCAGGCTGCACCACATGCACGCCGACCAGGTCGGCCGGCTGCCGGACGGCAGCGTCCTGCTGGCGCGCAGCGCCCACTGCGACGTCGAGATGTTCCGCGTCGGCGAGTCGATGCTCGGCATCGAGGGCCACCCGGAATTCACTGCGCCGTTCGCGGCCGCGCTGATCCGCGACCGCCGCGATGCGATAGGCGCCGAGACCGCGGATCGCGCGCTCGAGAGCCTGCGCGACCCGGACGACGGCCCCCTAGTCGGTGCCTGGATCGCCGCGTTCCTGCGCCGCGGCTGATCCGCCCCCGCCCGCGAGCAGATACGCGAGACCGCCGCGCTTGATGTAGAACGTGCAGCCGCCCTCGGTCGAGGGCTCGTGCCGCGCGCCGGCCGGCAGACGCAGCCAGTCGCCGGTTTCGAACCGGCCCGTCTCGTCCGACAGGTCGCCGCGCAGCACGAAGATCTCGGCGCCGCCCGGGTAGGCGACGCGCCCCGGCGTCGCGCCGGGCCGCCAGCGCTCGAGACGCACTTCGTCCGTGAAGCCCGGCTGCCGGTAGAGCGGCTTGACGTCGACACCGGCGTGCTCCGCCGGGACCCAGTCCATGTCGTAGGTCTGCAGCACGACGTGCTCCCTGTTCCGCCCGGGATACTGCCGCAGCTTGACGAACAGCAGACAGCCGTCGCGCGAGAACGGCGCATGCCGGAAGCCTTCGGGATTCAGCAGATATGTGCCCGGCATCCAGTCGCCGTGCTCGTCCGAGAAGACGCCTTCGAGCACGAGTATCTCCTCGCCGTCCGGGTGATCGTGTGCCGGGAACGTCGCGCCCGGCTCGTAGCGGACCACGGACGTGACCTGCCCCGCCTCGGCCGGTCCGACCCGGTGCACGCGCTTGCGCCAGACGGTCCGGCTCGGGCTCGGTGACCACTCGAGCCGGGACGTGCGCGCTGCCGCCCTTATCGTCAGATCGCCGTTGATCGGGTCCATTTGGGTCTCCGCTCGCCGTGACGTTCGCTGCAGTTTAAATCGTTCTGTCAAATGTCCGTTGATCGCGTGCTTTCTCGGGCGCACACTGCCGGCGTGACAAGGGCAAACCCGCCGAAAGGCGGGGACGCAAAGCTTCCGGTCTAAACGCGCGAACGGCGGATCCACCCGCAGCGTGCGCGTACGACAGCGGGGTTGCCGAGAACATGGATTCGATTCCCACGCCTCCCGATCCGGCGGCTGCGCTCCGCGGCCCGGAACCCTTCACGATAAGCGACATCGGCCTCGTGCTCGGGCCGCTGTTCTTCGCGCCGGGAGACTGGCTGCTGTGGGTCATGGCCGCCCACGCGCCGCGAGTCGCGAATTTTCTCGAGCTGTCGCCGGCCGACTACGGCGGCTGGTTCTCGGGCTTTTTCTCGGCACTGATCTGGCTCGCCCTGCTGACGCTGTCGGCCATCGCATATCGCGCCGTGCGTGACTTCGACGAAGCGCTGACCTGCCGCATCGTGCAGCTGTATCAGGACGCCCGCCGCGGCATGCGCGTCGCGCGGAACCGCATCAAGTTCGAGCTCCGCCACGTGGCGGCGCAACGCGAGAAGCGGCGCCGGCGGATCGAGCCGTCGCTCGAGCTGCACGAGGGAATCGACGTCAGCGCCATGGAGCTGAAGGTTCTGCTGGCGCACGCGCAGCTGCCGCCGGGGCGGGCGATGCCGATCGCCGACATCGCCGCGATGATCGCGGTGCAGAAGGACCAGGCGCGGCGCGTCGTCAGCCGCCTGAAGCAGCTGAATCTGCTCGCTCCGACGATTGGCGGCGCCGACGGCGATACCGCCTATACGCTGACGTCCGCCGGCGTCGCGTTCCTGATGTTCCGCCGCGGAACGTCCGGCTCGTCGCCGGGCGGCGCCCCGAGCGAAAGACCGCGCAGGCGCGAGCCCGTCGTTCCGCCGGCGATGCGTTCGCCGCGTCCGCGTCAGGGCGTCGCCTGACGGTCCGGCGCAGGCCGGATCAGGCCGCCGGCCAGCAGGGTGCTGCCGAGCGCGCAGAAGTACAGCCCGCCGCGCACGGCCCCGAACCGCTCGGCGATCCGCTCGATGCCGGC
>JAFGNC010000522.1 GCA_016927175.1 Gammaproteobacteria bacterium
ATCGCGATGGAAGAGGGCCTTCGGTTCGCGATCCGCGAGGGCGGGCGCACCGTCGGCGCCGGCGTCGTCTCCAAGATCATCGAGTGAAGCAGGCAGCGGTAGATCGTCACCGGAAATCTTCAGCGCGGCTCTATAAGCCGCTCAACGGGGCATTCGCGGAAGGCCAGTAGCTCAATTGGTAGAGCAGCGGTCTCCAAAACCGCAGGTTGGGGGTTCGAGTCCCTCCTGGCCTGCCAACTCCGGCCGAGCGCCGGCGGGCCGCCCGAGCGAATGACCGCCCCGAGCGACAACGTAGTTCAGTCCGAGAGCATATGGATACCAAGGTAGACAGGGAGCCGACAGCGCTCGATACCGCGAAGCTGGCCCTGGCTCTCGCCATTCTGATCGGGGGCATCGTCGGCTATTACTACTATGCCGACTACCCGGTCGTCGTCCGCGCGGTCGGCGTCATCGTCGCGACGATCGTCGCCGTCTGGGTCGCGATGCAGACGACGCGCGGGCAGGCGCTGTGGAAGTTCATTCAGGGCTCGCGGGTCGAGCTGCGCAAGGTCGTGTGGCCGACGCGGGAAGAAACCATCCAGACCACGATCGCCGTGCTGATCTTCGCTGCCGTGATGGGCGTCTTTTTCTGGTTGCTGGACCTGTTCCTGCTGTCCGTCACCCAGTGGATCATGAGCCAGGGGGGCTGACTGCATGGCGCTGCAATGGTACGTGGTGCACGCGTACTCGAACTACGAGCACAAGGTCAGGGAGTCGCTGAAGGAGCGCATCAAGCGCTACGGGCTCGAGGACAAGTTCGGCGAGATCCTCGTGCCCACGGAGGAGGTCGTCGAGATGCGGGAAGGGCAGCGCCGCAAGAGCGAGCGCAAGTTCTTTCCGGGCTACGTACTCGTACAGATGGAAATGGACGACGAGACGTGGCATCTCGTGAAGGAGGTGCCCAAGGTGCTCGGGTTCATCGGCGGCAGCAGCGATCGGCCGGCGCCCATCAGCGAACGTGAGGCGATGGCGATTCTGAACCGGGTCCAGGAAGGCGTCGACAAGCCTCGGCCGAAGGTGCTCTTCGAGCCGGGCGAGGTCGTGCGCGTCACGGACGGGCCCTTCAACGACTTCAACGGCGTCGTAGAGCACGTGAACTACGAAAAGAGCAAGGTCAGGGTGGCCGTCCAGATCCTCGGCCGCTCGACGCCGGTGGAGCTGGATTTCGGTCAGGTGGAGAAGGCGTAAGCCTCTCGCGCCCCTATCAAGTGACGGATCAAGGCTAATTCATGGCTAGGAAAATCGAGACGTACATCAAGCTCCAGGTCCCCGCCGGGCAGGCGAACCCGAGCCCGCCGGTCGGTCCGGCGCTCGGTCAGCACGGCGTCAACATCATGGAGTTCTGCAAGGCGTTCAACGCCGCGACCCAGAGCATGGAGCAGGGTATGCCCGTGCCGGTCGTGATCTCCGTGTACAGCGACCGTAGCTTCACGTTCGTCACGAAGACGCCCCCCGCGGCCGTGCTGCTGAAGAAGGCGGCCGGAATCCCGAAGGGCAGCGGCACGCCGAACTCGAACAAGGTCGGCAAGGTCACGCGCGCTCAGCTCGAGGAGATCGCGAAGCTGAAGGAGCCGGATCTTAACGCTAAGGATCTCGATGCGGCCGTGAAGACTATCGCCGGCAGCGCGCGGAGCATGGGCTTAGAGGTGGAGGGTCTGTAACGTGGCGAAGGTCAGTAAAGCCAGGAAAGCGATCGCGGGCCGCGTGGACCGCGGCAAGACTTATGCGGCCGAGGAGGCGCTGTCGCTCGTCAAGGAGCTCGCTCACGCCAAGTTCACCGAGTCCGTCGACGTCGCCGTGAACCTCGGCGTCGATCCGAAGAAGTCCGACCAGGTCGTGCGCGGCTCCACGGTGCTGCCGCACGGCACCGGCAAGACCGTGCGCGTCGCGGTGTTCGCGCAGGGCGCCAACGCCGACGCGGCCAGGGAGGCGGGTGCCGACATCATCGGCATGGAGGATCTCGCGGAGCGGATCCAGGGCGGCGCGCTCGACTTCGACGTCGTGATCGCGAGCCCGGATGCGATGCGCGTCGTCGGCAAGCTCGGTCAGATTCTGGGTCCCCGCGGCCTGATGCCGAACCCCAAGGTCGGCACCGTGACCCCGGACGTGGCCGGCGCCGTGCGCAATGCCAAGGCCGGGCAGGTGCGTTACCGCACGGACCGGGCGGGGACCGTTCACTGCCAGATCGGCAACGTCGGCTTCGAAGTGCCGGCGCTGAAGGAGAATCTGGCTGCGCTGCTGGCGGACCTGAACAAGGCGAAGCCGGCTTCGGCCAAGGGCGTGTACATGCAGAAGGTCTGCGTGTCGTCGACGATGGGCCCCGGCATCGTCGTCGACCAGGCGACCGTCGGCACGGCCGGCGGTGCCGGTTGATCAGTCTCGGTTTTTTTGGGGGTTCCTGACGTTCGCATCTGGACTTTGCATTTCTTCACGGACGAATAGTGGCCGGCTCGACCGGCCGTCATCGAAGACCGTAGGTCTCCGCGGAATGCGGAGTTAAGGGCAGCCGCCGCCTACGCAGATGGTGTTACCTGACTTGGCGTGGCCTGGTGGGGCGCACCGTCTCGTGAGCCGCAGGCTCGAGGGATCGAGCGCCGCGGCTCGTCAACCCGGAAACGGGGTTTTGGGTCGTCTCTACCAGGAGATTGAGTAATGGCGCTGAACATCGAAGCCAAGAAAGCGCTGGTGGCTGAAGTCAACTCGGTGGCTTCGGGCGCGCAGTCGGCCGTGGCGGCCGAATATCGCGGGCTCACGGTATCCGAGATGACGGAGCTGCGTGCGACAGCACGAAATTCGGGGGTCTACCTGAAGGTCGTGAAGAACACGCTGGCGCGGCGTGCCGTCGAGGGCACGGACTTCGAGTGCATGAAAGACGTGTTTCGGGGGCCGTTGATCCTCGCGTTCTCGAGCGAGGATCCGGGCGCCGCGGCGCGCGTCGTGAAGGCGTTTGCGAAAGACCACGAGAAGCTCGTGACCGTCGCGCTGTCGCTGAGCGGTGAGCTCTACGGCGCCGGCGATCTCGACCGCCTCGCTTCGCTGCCGACGCTGGACGAGGCGCGCGCGTCGCTGCTCGGCCTGCTGCAGGCGCCGATGTCGCAGCTGGTCCGCACGGTCGCGGAGCCGGGGGCGATGCTGGCGCGGACGCTGAAAGCACGGGGCGAGCAGGCGGCCTAGCCGGTCCGCGAGCCCGAAGTCGATTTTTTCAACAGGTAACACTTGCTACACGCTTAAGGAGAAGACAATGGCTTTGTCCAACGAAGAGCTGATCGAAGCCCTCAGCAACAAGCCGATCATGGAGATCGTCGAGCTCGTCAAGGCGCTCGAGGAGAAGTGGGGCGTTTCCGCGGCCGCCCCGGTCGCTGTCGCGGCCGCTGCGGGCGGCGCAGGTGCCGAGGCGGCCGCCGCCGAGGAACAAACCGAGTTCGACGTTGTCATGAATTCGTTCGGGGACAACAAGGTTGCGGTCATCAAAGTCGTACGTACCGTCACGGGCCTCGGTCTGAAGGAGGCCAAGGACCTCGTCGAGGGCGCGCCGAGCACCGTCAAGGAAGGCGTGACGAAGGACGAGGCGGAGACCATCAAGAAGCAGCTCGAGGAAGCAGGCGCCAGCGTTCAGGTCAAGTGATTGAACGTTATCGCGACGTTCGAGCAGACGGATCGGCCCGCCCGCGGGCCGATACCGCAAGTCCCAAGTGCCGGCCGGCGCCTTCGCGCCGGCCGGCTGCTCTCGTGCCCGGCGCTCGAGTGCCCCTTTGTCTGGCTTAGCTGATTCGGAGTAGCAGGTAATGGCCTATTCTTTTACTGAGAAGAAACGCATTCGCAAGGATTTCGGGAAGCTGCCGGGCATACTGAACGTCCCGTATCTGCTCTCGATCCAGCTCGACTCCTATCACAGATTTCTGCAGGAAAAGGTGGCTCCGGATGCGCGCGAGGACATGGGTCTGCACGCCGCGTTCAAGAGCGTCTTTCCGATCGTCAGCTACTCCGGCAACGCGGCGCTCGAGTACGTCAGCTACCGGCTCGGCGAGCCGGTATTCGACGTCAAGGAGTGTCAGCTCCGGGGGCTGACCTACGCCGCCCCGCTGCGGGTGCTGGTGCGCCTCGTGATTTACGACCGCGAGTCGTCCGGGGCCAAGAAGAAGGTCAAGGACATCCGCGAGCAGGAGGTGTATCTCGGCGAGATGCCGCTGATGACCGAGCACGGCACTTTCGTCGTGAACGGCACCGAGCGGGTCATCGTCTCGCAGCTGCACCGCAGCCCGGGCGTCTTTTTCGATCACGACAAGGGCAAGACCCACTCGTCGGGCAAGCTGCTGTTCTCCGCCCGCGTCATCCCATACCGGGGCTCCTGGCTCGATTTCGAGTTCGACCCGAAGGACTGCGTGTTCGTCCGAATCGACCGCCGCCGCAAGCTCCCGGTCAGCGTCATGCTGCGGGCGCTCGACTACACGAACGAGGAGATCCTCGACCTCTTCTTCGAGAAGAACGAGTTCACGCTGTCTTCGAAGGGCATCAAGCTGAAGCTGCTGCCCGAGCGCCTGCGCGGCGAGACGGCCAGCTTCGACATCAAGGTGGGCCGCAAGACCATCGTCGAGAAGGATCGCCGCATCACGCTGCGCCACGTCAGGGAGCTCGAGAACGCCGGCATCAAGGAGCTCGAGGTTCCGACGGACTACCTGGCGGGCAAGATCCTCGCGCACGACATCGTCGACGAGTCGACGGGCGAGCTGCTCGCGGGCGCCAATGACGAGCTGACGGTCGAGACGATCGAGAAGCTGATCGAGGCCGGCATCAAGAAGATCGACACGCTGTACGTCAACGACCTCGACCGGGGCGCGTTCATCTCGAACACGCTGCGCATCGACTCGACCCAGTCGAAGCTCGAGGCGCTGGTCGAAATCTACCGGATGATGCGTCCCGGCGAGCCCCCGACGAAGGAGGCCGCCGAGAACCTGTTCCAGAACCTGTTCTTCAATGCCGAGCGTTACGACCTGTCGGCCGTCGGCCGCATGAAGTTCAACCGCCGCGTCGGCCGCCAGGAGTCGACGGGCGAGGGCACGCTCAGCAAGGAAGACATCATCGACGTCCTGAAGACGTTGATCGACATCCGCAACGGCAACGGCAACGTCGACGACATCGACCACCTCGGCAACCGGCGGGTCCGCAGCGTCGGCGAGATGGCCGAGAACGCGTTCCGGATCGGCCTGGTCCGCGTCGAGCGCGCCGTCAAGGAGCGCCTGACGCTGGCGGAGTCCGAGGGGCTGATGCCGCAGGAGATGATCAACGCGAAGCCGGTCGCCGCGGCCGTCAAGGAATTCTTCGGCTCGAGCCAGCTGTCGCAGTTCATGGACCAGAACAACCCGCTGTCCGAGGTCACGCACAAGCGGCGCGTGTCCGCGCTCGGCCCCGGCGGCCTGACGCGCGAGCGCGCGGGCTTCGAGGTCCGCGACGTGCACCCGACGCATTACGGGCGGGTGTGCCCGATCGAGACGCCGGAAGGCCCGAACATCGGTCTGATCAACTCCCTCGCCGTCTATGCCCGCACGAACGAGTACGGCTTCCTCGAGACGCCGTACCGCAAGGTCGTGGACGGGCGGGTCAGCGAGGAGATCGAATACCTGTCGGCGATCGAGGAAGGGCAGTTCGTCATCGCGCAGGCCAATGCGAACCTGAGCGACAAGCGCGAGTTCGTCGACGACCTCGTGTCGTGCCGCTACATGAACGAGTTCGCGCTGCTGCCGTCCGAGCGCATCCAGTACATGGACGTGTCGCCGAAGCAGATCGTGTCGGTCGCGGCGTCGCTGATCCCGTTCCTCGAGCACGACGACGCGAACCGCGCGCTGATGGGCTCCAACATGCAGCGCCAGGCCGTGCCGACGCTCCGGACCGAGACGCCGCTCGTCGGCACCGGCATGGAGCGGGCCGTCGCGGTCGACTCGGGCGTGACGGTCGTCGCGCGCCGCGGCGGCATCGTCGACTCCGTCGACGCGTCGCGCATCGTCGTTCGCGTCAAGGACGAGGAGACCAAGGCCGGCGAAGCGGGCGTCGACATCTACAACCTGACGAAGTACACGCGCTCGAACCAGAACACGTGCATCAATCAGCGTCCGCTGGTCAAGGCGGGCGACGAGATCGAGCGGGGCGACGTGCTGGCCGACGGCCCGTCGACGAGCATGGGCGAGCTGGCGCTCGGCCAGAACCTGCTGGTCGCGTTCATGCCGTGGAACGGCTACAACTTCGAGGACTCGATCCTGATCTCCGAGCGCGTCGTCGAGGAAGACCGCTTCACGACGATCCACATCGAGGAGCTGACCTGCGTCGCGCGCGACACGAAGCTCGGGCCGGAGGAGGTCACGGCGGACATCCCGAACGTCGGCGATGCGGCCCTGACCAAGCTCGACGAGTCGGGCATCGCGTTCATCGGCGCCGAGGTCAAGGCGGGCGACATCCTGGTCGGCAAGGTCACGCCGAAGGGCGAGACTCAGCTGACGCCGGAGGAGAAGCTGCTGCGCGCGATCTTCGGCGAGAAGGCGTCGGACGTGAAGGACACGTCCCTGCGCGTGCCGCCCGGCATGGACGGCACCGTCATCGACGTGCGCGTCTTCACGCGCGACGGCGTCGACAAGGATGCGCGAGCGCTCGCGATCGAGCGGGCCGAGCTCGAGTCCGTCCGCAAGGACCTCGACGACCAGCAGCGCATCCTCGAGGACGACATCTATCAGCGCGTCGAGCGGCTGCTGGTCGGCAAGACGGCCGACGCGGGCCCCGAAGGCCTGAAGTCGGGCACGAAGATCACGCAGAGCTACCTCGAGTCGCTGCCGCGCGAGCAGTGGCTCGCCGTCAGCGTCAAGAGCGACGAGGTCAACGCGCAGATCGAGCAGGCCGCCGAGCGGCTGCGCGCGCAGCGCGAGGAGTTCGAGCGCCGCTTCGAGGAGAAGAAGCAGAAGATCACGGCCGGCGACGACCTGGCGCCGGGCGTGCTGAAGATGGTCAAGGTGTATCTCGCGGTCAAGCGGCGGATTCAGCCCGGCGACAAGATGGCCGGCCGCCACGGTAACAAGGGCGTGATCTCGACGATCGTGCCGGTGGAGGACATGCCGTACATGGAGGACGGCACGCCGGTCGACATCGTGCTGAACCCGCTCGGCGTCCCGTCCCGAATGAACGTCGGCCAGGTGCTCGAGACCCATCTCGGCTGGGCCGCCAAGGGGCTGGGGCTGAAGATCGGCGAAATGCTGGTCGCAGGCGACGGTCCGAAGGAGCTGAAGGGCTTCCTGAAGCAGATCTACAACGAGACGGGCGGCCAGAAGGTCGCGCTGGACACGCTGACCGACGACGAGGTGCAGGAGCTCGCCGGCAACCTGTCGAACGGCGTGCCGATCGCGACTCCCGTTTTCGACGGCGCGAACGAGGACGAGATCAAGCGGCTGCTGAGCATGGCCGGTCTGCCCGAGTCGGGCCAGGCCGTGCTGTACGACGGCCGCACCGGCGAGCGCTTCGACCGGCCCGTCACCGTCGGCTACATGTATATGCTGAAGCTGAACCATCTGGTCGACGACAAGATGCACGCGCGCTCGACGGGGCCGTACAGCCTCGTCACGCAGCAGCCGCTCGGCGGCAAGGCGCAGTTCGGCGGTCAGCGCTTCGGCGAGATGGAGGTCTGGGCCCTCGAGGCCTACGGCGCCTCCTACACGCTGCAGGAGATGCTGACGGTCAAGTCCGACGACGTGCAGGGCCGCACGAAGATGTACAAGAACATCGTAGACGGGACGCACGAGATGACCGCGGGCATGCCCGAGTCCTTCAACGTGCTGGTCAAGGAGATCCGGTCCCTCGGGATCAACATCGATCTGGACCAGACTTGAGGCGGCGCTCCGTGGAAGTCACGATTCAAAATTCCGGCAGGTGGTGCACATGAAGGATCTACTGAAGCTTTTCAAGCAACAGAGCGCGGTCGAGGATTTCGACGTCATCAAGATCGGGCTGGCGTCTCCGGACATGATCCGGTCGTGGTCCTACGGTGAGGTCAAGAAGCCCGAGACGATCAACTACCGCACGTTCAAGCCGGAGCGGGACGGGCTGTTCTGTGCCAAGATCTTCGGGCCGATCAAGGACTACGAGTGCCTGTGCGGCAAGTACAAGCGCCTGAAGCACCGCGGCGTCGTCTGCGAGAAGTGCGGCGTCGAGGTCACGCAGACGAAGGTGCGCCGCGAGCGCATGGGCCACATCGAGCTCGCGAGCCCGGTCGCCCACATCTGGTTCCTGAAGTCCCTGCCGTCGCGGATCGGGCTGCTGCTCGACATGACGCTGCGCGAGATCGAGCGGATCCTGTACTTCGAGGCGTTCGTCGTCGTCGAGCCGGGCATGACGCCGCTCGAGCGCGGCCAGCTGCTGACCGACGAAGGCTACCTCGAGGCGATCGAGCAGTACGGCGACGATTTCGACGCGCGGATGGGGGCGGAAGCCGTGCGCGATCTGCTGACCTCGCTCGACCTGAACCGCGAGGTCAACAAGGTCCGCGAGGAAATCAGCAGCACGAACTCCGAGACCAAGATCAAGCGGCTGTCGAAGCGGCTGAAGCTGCTCGAGTCGTTCCTCGAGTCGTCGAACAAGCCCGAGTGGATGATCATGACGGTGCTGCCGGTGCTGCCGCCGGACCTGCGTCCGCTCGTGCCGCTCGACGGCGGCCGCTTCGCGACGAGCGACCTGAACGACCTGTACCGCCGCGTCATCAACCGCAACAACCGGCTCCGCCGGCTCCTCGAGCTGAACGCGCCGGACATCATCGTGCGCAACGAGAAGCGCATGCTGCAGGAGTCCGTGGACGCGCTGCTCGACAACGGCCGCCGCGGACGCGCGATCACGGGCACCAACAAGCGCCCGCTGAAGTCGCTGGCCGACATGATCAAGGGCAAGCAGGGCCGCTTCCGGCAGAACCTGCTCGGCAAGCGCGTCGACTACTCCGGCCGCTCGGTCATCGTGGTCGGCCCGACGCTGAAGCTGCACCA
>JAFGNC010000092.1 GCA_016927175.1 Gammaproteobacteria bacterium
CGAGACATGCGGCGGCGGCGAGCGCCAGCGACACGAGCGTAGCGGCTTTGTTCTTCATCGAGTCACCCTGGTCGGAACCGGCTTCGTCTTCTCGTATCGCGTATAGAACGGCATCAGCAGGAAGAACGCGAAATACAGGATCGCGAAGATCAGCGACAGCATCGGGTAGATGCCCGTTGCAGGCTGAAGCCCGAGCCAGCCGAGCGCGATGAAGCTGATCGTGAAGACCGCCAGCGCCGCCTTGTAGACCCAGCTGCGGTAGCGGATCGACTTTACCCGGCAGCGGTCGAGCCAGGGCAGGAAGAACGGCAGCAGCACGGCCAGCCCCATCAGCGTGACGCCGAGCAGCTTGTCGGGCACGGCGCGCAGAATCGCGTAGAACGGCGTGAAGTACCAGACCGGCGCGATGTGCTCCGGCGTCTGCAGCGCGTTCGCGGGCTCGAAGTTCGCGTGCTCGAGGAAGTAGCCGCCCATCTCGGGCGCGAAGAACACGACCGCCGAGAACAGGATCAGGAACACGATGATGATCACGAGGTCCTTGCTCGTGTGGTACGGGTGGAACGGCACGCCGTCGACCGGTACCCCCCGCTCGTTCTTGTGCTCCTTGATCTCGATGCCGTCCGGGTTGCCGGAGCCGACCTCGTGCAGCGCCATGATGTGGACGACGACGAGCAGCACGAGCATCAGCGGGACCGCTATGACATGGAACGCGAAGAAGCGGTTCAGCGTGATGTCGGAAATGTAGAAGTCGCCGCGGATCCATTCGGCCAGCGGCTCACCGATGACGGGCAGGGCGCCGAACAGCGAGACGATGACCTGCGCGCCCCAGTACGACATGTTGCCCCACGGCAGCAGGTAGCCGAAGAACGCCTCGGCCATCAGGCACACGTAAATGACCATGCCGATCAGCCACACGAGCTCCCGCGGCTTCTTGTACGAGCCGTACATCAGGCCGCGGAACATGTGCAGGTACACGACGATGAAGAAGGCGGACGCGCCCGTCGAATGCAGGTACCGGATCAGCCAGCCCCAGTCGACGTCGCGCATGATGTATTCGACGGACGCGAACGCATCCTCCGCCGAGGGCTTGTAGTTCATCGTCAGGAAGATGCCCGTGACGATCTGCAGCACCAGCACGAACAGCGCCAGCACGCCGAACCCGTACCACAGGTTGAAGTTCTTGGCGGCGTAGTACTCGGTCGCGTGCTCCTTGATCGTCTTCGTCATCGGGAAGCGATCGTCGATCCATGTGCCGAGCGAGCTCAGGCCTCGACCGAGGCTGTCGAATACGTCGGAATCCCTCGTGGCCATTTAGGTGTTCCCTGCTGTGTCCGAGCCGATCAGAATCGTGCTGTCGTTGATGAAACGGTACGGCGGCACGGTCAGGTTCGTCGGGGCCGGCACGCCGGAGTAGACGCGGCCGGACAGGTCGAACTTCGACCCATGGCAGGGGCAGTAGAAGCCGCCGGCCCAGTCGGGACCGAGATCGGCCGGAGCGACTTCGAAGCGCGGCAGCGGCGCGCAGCCGAGGTGGGTGCAGACGCCTTCGACGACCAGGAACGACGGCCGCACGCTGCGGAACTCGTTCTGTGCGTACTCGGGCTGGGTGGAATCTTCCGATGCGGGGTCGGCGAGCTGCCCGACGACCTTGTCGAGCTGCCCGAGCATCCGCTCCGTCCGATGCACGATGTAGATCGGCCGGCCGCGCCACTCGTGCCTGGCTATGGCGCCGGGCTCGATCTTGCTGACGTCGACCTCGACCGGCGCGCCGAGCGCCTGCGCGCGGGCGCTGGGTTTGAACGATGCGACGAACGGAACCGCTGTCGCCACGACACCGACGCCGCCAGTCACGGCGGTAGCCACCGTCAGAAAATGGCGCCTGGTGAAACCAGTGCTTTCAGCCATCGAGCACTCCCTGGACCGAAAAAGCCAGGCGCGATGCGCCCACCCTAGTCATACAACTCTTGGGTCGAACCCGGAGGTCGAACCCCGGAGATCAGACCGTTGGAACCCAAATCGAATACGTGATTATGTTCTGCTGAGACGCCGCGCGCGGCCGCCGCGCACGGGACGCCGATGGTTAGTCGGAAGCTCGTTATTATACACAGCGCCCAAAGTCGTTGGCCATCGACCCGGACCTGATCGTGCGCCTCGTCGCGGGGTGCACTAAACTCCCGCAATGCTTCGGCACGGTAAGCCAATCGCGTTCGCCGCGCAATCGGTGGCAGTCGGGCTCGCCGTCGCTTTCATCGCCGTGCTGATCAGGCCCGAGATCGCGAATCTGCGCCGCGACACACCGGCTCCGACGCCCGCCGTCGCGAGCTATGCGGCCGCCGTCGCCGCGAGCTCGCCGGCCGTCGCGAACATCTACACGGAACGCAGCTTCAGCCCGTCGGGCAATCCCGCCCGCACGTTTCGGGACCGCCAGCTCGGCTCCGGCGTCGTGATCAGCCCCGACGGCTACGTCGTGACGAACTGGCACGTGATCCGCGGCGCCGACGAAATCCGCGTGCAGCTTGCGGACGGGCGCGTCGCGACGCCGCAGCTCGTCGGCGCGGACCCGGAGACGGAGCTCGCGCTGCTCAGGATCGACCTCGACACGCTGCCGACGATCCGTCTCGGCCGCTCGGATGCGCTCGCGGTCGGCGACGTCGTGCTCGCGATCGGCAACTCGCTCGGCCTCAGCCACACCGTGACGATGGGCATCGTCAGCGCCACCGGGCGCGGCCAGCTCGGCGTCACCATTTTCGAGGATTTCATCCAGACGGACGCCGCCATCAACGTCGGCAACTCCGGCGGAGCCCTGGTCAATGCCCGCGGCGAGCTGGTCGGCATCAACACGGCCGTCGTCGACCGGCGCGAGGTCGCCCCGCCCGAAGGCATAGGCTTCGCGATCCCGGTCAATCTGGTGCGCGGCGTCATGGCGCAGCTGATCGAGCACGGCCGCGTGATCCGCGGCTGCCTCGGCGTCGAGACGATCGACGTGCCGGCCGGTTATGCACGCAACTTCGGCGTCGACGGGCCGGCCGTGCAGCTGCTGACCGTCACGGGGCCCGCCGCCGCGGCGGGCCTGCGCGCCGGCGACGTGCTGACGCACATCGACGGGCGGCGCATGACGAATCAGCAGCAGGCCATGAACCTCGTCGCGGCCGCGCAGCCCGGGGACGTGATCCGGATCCGCGTCGCCCGCCCGGGCGGCGCCACGCTCGAGGTCGACGCCGTCCTCAGGGAGCGCACGCTGTCCGAAGGCTGCTGACGCAAAAATTCTCTATCCGGGCAACCGCCTGATCGTGGCACCGAGCTGCAGCAGCTTCTCCTCGATGCACTCGTAGCCGCGGTCGATGTGGTAGATCCGGTCCACCACCGTGGTGCCGTGCGCCGCCAGACCCGCCAGCACGAGCGATGCCGAAGCCCGCAGGTCGGTCGCCATGACCGGAGCGCCGGCGAGCCGCTCGACGCCGCGGCACACGACGGTATTGCCCTGGATCGAAAGGTTGGCGCCCATGCGCTGCATTTCGAGGGCATGCTGGAAGCGGTTCTCGAAGATCGTCTCGGTGATGGTCGCCGTGCCGCTCGCGACCGCGTTCAGCGCGCAGAACTGCGCCTGCATGTCCGTCGGGAATCCCGGGAACGGCGCCGTCTTGATGTCCACCGCCGTCGGCCGGCGGCCGCGCATGTCCACCTCCACCGAGTCCGGCCCGACCTCGATGGCCGCTCCGGCCTCGCCGAGCTTCTGCAGCACGGCATCGAGCTCCTTCGGGCGGGTCCGGAGCGCCGTGACGCGCCCCCCGGTGATGGCGGCTGCGACCAGGTACGTGCCGGTCTCGATCCGGTCCGGCATCACCGCATAACTGGCGCCGCTCAGCGACTCGACGCCCTGCACGCGGATCGTGGGTGTCCCCGCGCCTTCGATCTGCGCGCCCATCCGGATCAGGAAGTCCGCGAGGTCGACGACCTCCGGCTCGCGCGCCGCGTTCTCGATGACGCTCTCGCCGCGCGCGCAGACCGCGGCCATCATCAGGTTCTCCGTGCCGGTCACCGTCACGGTGTCGAGCACCAGCCGCGCGCCGCGCAGGCGCTCCGCGCGCGCGCGGATGTAGCCGTTCTCGATCGATATCGTCGCGCCCATCGCCCGCAACCCCGTCACGTGCAGGTCCACGGGCCGGGCGCCGATCGCGCAGCCGCCCGGCAGCGACACGTCGGCACGCCCGTAGCGGCCGAGCAGCGGCCCCAGCACCAGAATCGACGCGCGCATCGTCTTGACGAGCTCGTACGGCGCGAGGTGCTCGCGGATCTGCGTCGGGTCGATCTCGAGGCGCAGGCCGTCGTGGAAGGTGATCTCGACGCCCATCCGGCGAAGCAGCTTGACGGTCGTCGTGACGTCGTTCAGATGCGGCACGTTCGACAGCACCACGGGCCCGCCGGCGAGCAGCGTGCCCGCGAGGATCGGCAGCGCGGCGTTCTTGGCGCCCGAAACCCTGACTTCGCCCGCGAGCGGCGTGCCGCCGGTTATCTCTAGCCTGTCCAACGGATCAGTTGCCGGCGCTCCGCCACTCTTCCGGCGTGAACGTCCTGATCGCGAGAGCGTGGATTTCGCGGCCGACGCGCTCGCCGAGCGCACCGTAGACCAGCTGATGGCGCGCGATGCTGCGCTTGCCTTCGAAGGCCGGGCTGACGACGACGGCCTCGTAATGGCCCTGTCCGTCGGTATGGACACGGGCGTCGGCGTCCGGCAAATGCTGCTCGATCAGCGACTCGATCTCTTTCGGGTCCATGGGCTCCGCGTCTTCGCTCTCGGTTCGGAGCGGCCAAGTCTAGCAGGTCGGGGACGGCGGCGGCGTCGAGGCGGCGGGCGCTCCGGCCGCCTCGCCGTGGTCGGAATGCGTCCCCTGCACCCGCAGGGATCACGCGCCCGTCGTACAATGGGCGCCTCGATTCAAGCGCCGGGCTGCTGCAGACCGTGTACAGGACTCTCCGCAACGGCGCCGCGATCTGCCTCCTGATCGCCGCAGCGGTCGGCACTTGGTACTGGAGCCGGACGACGGCGCCCGCCGAATTCGAGCCGGTGCCGGCACGTTCCGCGCCGCTCGGCTATTATCTGCGGGACGCGGTGCTGCTCGGCACCGACGAGCAGGGCCGCGTCGTCTACCGCGTCAGCGCCGACCTGGCCGAGGAGCGGCCGGACGACGGTGCCTTGCTGCTGAACGGCGTCCTGGTCGAGTTTCAGGAGGACGAGCAGGTCCCGTGGCGGGTTCGAGCGTCGCGAGCCGAGGCGCAGCCGGAGCAGTCTTACCTCGAGCTCGAAGGCGAGGTCAGGCTCGAGAGCATCGGCGGCGAAGGCCGCCCGCCGACGCTGGTCGAGACCGAGCAACTGCGTCTCGAGCCGGACGACCACACGGCCGTCGCCGAAGGCGACGTGCGCCTTACGGTCGGAGAGAACACCTTGAGCGCCGTGGGCCTGAAGGCGTTCCTGAAGGAAGATCGACTGGAGTTGGAATCGAAGGTTCATGGCCGCTTTCTCCCCTAACGCTCGATCGCCGGCGTCGCCGGTCACGCTTGCGGCGCTGGCCGCCTGCTCGCTCGGCGTCGCGGCGGCCCAGACGCCAGCGGCTCCGGAAGGGCTCGATCTGTCCGCGGAGGAGGTGGCCTACGACGGCGGCACGAGCCGTGTCGCGTTCGAGGGGTTGACGCTTCGCCAGGGCGACATGCTGATCGCGGCGGACCACGCGACCTCGACCTCCCTCGAGTCCGAATACAGCGAATGGACGCTGAGCGGCGACGTGCGCATAGAAGTCGGCTCCGCGCGGCTCACCAGCGACGAAGCGCACTTCACGATGCAGGACAACGTGCTGTCGCAGCTCGAGCTGATCGGCAGCCCCGCGACGTTCGAGGATCCGAGCCCGCAGGGCGCCGAGGCCGCATCCGGCGGCGCGAACAGAATCAGCTACGATGACGCCGGCCGCAGCGTCAGCCTGCTGGACGACGCGTGGCTGCGGGTCGGCGCGAACGAAGTGACCGGCTGCGACCTGGTGTACGACGTCGACGAAGGGACCTTCAGGTCCGGGTCTACGGAGTGCGATCAGCCTTTCCGCATCCGGATCGCCCGTCCGCCGGAGGAGAATCGCACCGAAGAGGCGCCGCCCGAGTCCCCATGAGCAGGCTCGAGGCCCTCGGAATCGCCAAGCGCTACCGCGCGAGGCAAGTGGTCAACGACCTGTCGCTGTCGATCGAGAGCGGCGACGTCGTCGGGCTCCTCGGACCGAACGGCGCCGGCAAGACGACCGCCTTCTACATGATCGTCGGCCTCGTGGCCTGCGACCGCGGCAGCATCGTGTTGAACGGCAGGGACGTGACGCGGCTTCCCGTGCACCGCAGGGCGAGGCTCGGTCTCGGCTATCTGCCGCAGGAGGCGTCGGTTTTCCGCAAGCTCAGCGTGGCCGATAATATCCGGGCCATCCTGCAGGTCAGGAAAGACCTCGACCGCGCTGCCCGGCAGAGCCTGTTGGAAGAGCTCATGGAGGAGCTTCACATAAGCCACGTCCGCGACAGCCTCGGTGTCAGCCTGTCTGGCGGAGAGCGCAGAAGGGTGGAGATTGCCCGGGCGCTGGCGGCGGAACCGAAGTTCGTTTTGCTCGACGAGCCTTTCGCAGGGGTGGATCCGATCTCGGTTTTGGACATCCAGCGCATCATCAGGCATTTGAGCCACAGAGGAATCGGAGTGCTGATCACGGACCACAATGTAAGGGAGACTCTTGGAATCTGCGGCTATGCTTATATCCTGAACAACGGAGAGCTGATGGCCCGCGGCACGCCCGACGAGGTCCTGAGCAATCGGAGTGTCAGAGAGGTATATCTTGGAGAGGGTTTCTCCCTGTGACGGACGGAGGCGCATTGCGCGCCGATGAGACTCCGGGCCCGGTAAGGGCCGCGGGGCGCGGCGCCGTCGAGGATCGACATCGCAACGATGCTTAAACCGTCACTGCAATTACGTCTGAGCCAGCAGCTCACGATGACGCCGCAGCTGCAGCAGGCGATCCGCCTGTTGCAGCTGCCGGTCATGGAGCTGCAGACGCAGATCCAGGAGGCCCTGGACCAGAACGTCATGCTCGAGGTCGACGAGGCCGCGACCAGCGAGGCGGCCGAGCCGATCGAGACGGCGGAGCCCGAGCGCGAGTCGAGCGACGGCGACGTCGAGTCCGACGACTTCTCCGACATGGCGACCGTGTCGGAGACGGAATGGGAGGACGTGCAGCGCACGGGGCCGTCCGAGGCGCCGCGCAGCAACGAGCCGCGCACGACTTTCGAATATGCGGACCGTTCCGACGAAACGCTCGGCGACCACCTGCTGTGGCAGCTCGAGCTCGAGCGGTTCGATGCGCGCTCCCGCGCGATCGGCCAGGCGATCATCGACGCGATCAACGACGACGGCTACCTGATGGACGACCTCGACGTCATCCGCACGACGCTGGCGCCGGACGTCATCGCGACCGTGGCAGAGATCGAAGCCGTCCTGCAGCGAATCCAACGGTTCGATCCGGTCGGCGTCGGCGCCCGCTCCGTCAGCGAATGCGTGCTGCTGCAGCTCGACCAGATCGACCCGGGCACGCCGGGCCTCGACCTGGCCCGCGCGATCGCGGCCGAGTACCTCGAGCTCGTCGCGGAGCACCAGTACACGCAGCTGAAACGCCAGCTCAAAGCATCCGAGTCGGCGCTCGACGCGGCGCTCGCGCTGGTACGCTCGTGCCACCCGCGGCCCGGAGCGTCGATTCACGCACCGGCCGCCGAATACGTCGTTCCGGACGTCTTCGTCCGCCGCAGCGACGGCAACTGGGTCGTCGAGCTGAACGGCTCGATCTCCCCGCAGCTGCGCGTAAACCAGATGTATGCGAGCTCGCTCGGACGCGGCGACGAGTACGACGTGCTTCGCACTCAGCTGCAGGAGGCGCGCTGGCTGATCCGCAGCCTCGAGATCCGCAACGAGACGCTGTTGAAGGTCGCATTGACGATCGTGCAGCGGCAGACGGAGTTTCTCGACAAGGGCGAGGAGTACATGCGGCCCATGGTGCTGCGCGACATCGCAGAAGCCATCGAGATGCACGAGTCGACCGTATCCCGCGTCACGACCGGAAAATACATGCACACTCCGCGCGGAGTGTTCGAATTCCGCTACTTCTTCTCGAGCCACCTCGCGAGCGACGACGGCGAGCAGTCCTCGACTGCCGTCCGCGCCAAGATCCGCAAGCTCGTGGCCGGCGAGGACCCGGAGAAGCCGCTCAGCGACAATCAGATAGCGCGGCTTCTATCGGACGAGGGCATCAAAGTCGCCCGCCGCACGATCGCGAAGTACCGCGAAGCACTGAACATCCCTTCCTCGAGCGACAGGAAGCGCAACAGGCCTCTCGCATAGAAGGTCCGAACAAGAAGGAGAGCGAATCATGCAGTTGACCGTCACCGGCCATCACATAGACATTTCTGCCGCGCTGCGGGACTACGTCGAGACCAAGCTCGCGAAGCTCGAGCGGCACTTCGACAACATGACCGACATTCACTGCATCCTGACCGTCGAGAAGCTCGTTCACAAGGCAGAGGCGACGATCCACCTCGGCGGCGGCACGATTCACGCCGACGCGACGCACGAGGACATGTATGCGGCCGTCGACGGTCTGGTCGACAAGCTCGACCGGCAGGTCAAGAAGCACAAGGAAAAAGTAACCGACCACCACGCCCGGGAAGCCGCGAAGACCCGTTTCGAATAGGCGCCGACGCGGCTCGAGCCCGCCGATGGACATCTCCTCAATGCTGAAACCGCGCAACATTCGCTGCGAAGTCAGCGCAGGCAGCAAGAAGCATGCGCTCGAGCTGCTGAGCGAGGCGCTGGCGGACGCCGTCGGCGGCCCGACCGCCGGCGAGGTGCTCGAAGGGCTCGCGAGCCGCGAGCGGCTCGGCTCGACCGGTCTCGGCAGCGCCATCGCAATGCCGCACGCGAAAGTGGCCGGAATCGAAGAAAGCGCGGCAGCCCTGCTGAAGCTGTCCGAGCCGATCGAGTTCGACGCACCGGACGGCGAGCCCGTCGATCTTCTTTTCGGGCTGCTGGTGCCGGAGCGCATCAGCAGCGCCGACCTCGAGACGCTGAACGAGGTTGCGCGCAAGCTGCGGGACCCGCAGCTGCAGGACAAGCTGCGAAGCTCCGACGACCCGTCGTTCCTGTGCACGCTGCTCGTCGACAGCCTCGGCCCGGCGGGCACGCCGCACTGACAGCGGGCCGGCGGTGCGACTCGTCATCATCAGCGGCCTCTCCGGTTCCGGCAAGAGCGTAGCGCTGCATCTGCTCGAAGACCTGGGTTTTTATTGCATCGACAACATCCCGGTTCGCCTGCTCCGGTCCTTCGTCGACGACATCCTGCTCGCGAATGACAGCGGCTACAGCGACGTCGCCGTGGGGCTCGACGCGCGCAGCAGGCCGGCCGACATCGAGCAGCTTCCGGAGCTCGCCAAGAAGCTGCGCGCGGACGGCGTCGGCTGCGAGATCATTTTTCTGCAGGCCGGCGACGAAGTGCTGCTGACGCGCTTCAGCGAAACGCGCCGCAAGCACCCGCTGACCAGCGGCGACGTCAGCCTGCGCGAAGCGATCGCGATGGAGCGCGAGCTGCTCGGGCCGATCATCGACGCTGCGGACCTGATCGTCGATACGACCGGCACCACGGCCTACGCGCTGCGCGAGCTGATCAACGAGAGGGTCGGGCGGAAAGAGCAGAACACGCTGTCGATCCTGATCGAATCCTTCGGATACAAGCACGGCCTGCCCCCGAACGCCGACTTCGTATTCGACGTGCGCTGCCTGCCCAACCCGTACTGGGAGCTGCAGCTGCGGCCTCTGACGGGCAAGGACGAGGCCGTGGTGGCGTTTCTGGACACTCAGCCGCTCGTGCAGGAGATGATCCGCGACATCGCCGGGTTTCTCGAGCACTGGATCCCGCGGTACCGGAGCTTCCAGCGCTCCTACCTTACCGTCGCGATCGGCTGCACCGGCGGGCAGCATCGCTCGGTCTACGTCGCCGAAGCCGTCGCCCGGCTGCTGCGGCCGAGCCACGAGCCGATTCAGACGCGGCATCACGAACTGCCTTGAAGGCGGACGGTCGGACCTGCTCGTGACCGAACCCGCTCAAGCGACGCGACTGCAGGCGCTGCGCGAGGCCCTCGATACGGGGACCATGCGCCAGGTCCGCCGCATGATCGCGGCGCTGAAGCCGGCGGAGATCGCACATCTGCTCGAGTCCCTGCCGCCGCCGCAGCGCCAGATCGTCTGGGAGCTCGTCGATCATGACGACGAAGGCGACGTCCTCGTCGAGCTGAACGAGGACGTGCGCGGCTCGCTGATGCGCGACATGGACAGCGAGCAGATCGTCGCGGCCGCCGCGAATCTCGACCTCGACGATCTGGCCGACCTGCTGGCCGAGCTGCCGGAGACGATCAACCGCGAGGTGCTGCGCTCGCTCGACGCCAGCGACCGGCTGCGGCTCGAGACGGTCCTGCGCTACGCCGAGGACAGCGCCGGCGGCCTGATGAACCTCGACACGCTGACCGTGCGGGGCGACGTCACGGTCGAGGTCGTGCTGCGCTACCTCAGGATGCGCCGCGAGATTCCCCGCGGCACGGACGCGATCTACGTCGTCGACAGGAACAACCGCTACCTCGGGAGCCTCTTCATCACCAGCGTGCTGACGGCGGACCCGGAACAGCGCGTCAGCGAGATCATGGATGCCGAGACGCCTGCCATCGCGGCGACGACGCCGGCGCAGGAGGTCGTGACGCTGTTCGAGGACCTCGACCTCGTGTCGGCCGCCGTGGTCGACGAGAACGAGCGGCTCCTCGGCCGCATCACGATCGACGACGTCGTCGACGTCATGCGCGACGAGGCGAACCATTCCGTGCTCAGCATGGCCGGCCTCGACGAGGAAGACGACACGTTCGCCGGCGTCGGAGTCAGCGCGCGCCGGCGCTCGATCTGGCTCGGCATGAACGTCGTGACGGCCTTCCTGGCGGCCTGGGTCGCGGGGCTCTTCGAGGCGACGCTCGAGGAAGTCGTCATGCTGGCAATCCTGATGCCGATCGTTCCGAGCATGGGCGGCGTCGCCGGCACGCAGACACTGATCCTGATCATCCGCAACATCGCGCTCGGCCGCATGGACGGCGCGAACGCGCGCTGGCTCCTCGGGCGCGAGCTCGGCGTCGCCGCGCTGAACAGCGCGGTCTGGGCGGGGGTCGTGGCGCTGATTTCGAGCTTCTGGTTCAACACGTGGACCATCGGCCTGGTCATTGCGCTGGCGCTGTCGATCAACCTGGTCTGCGGCGCGGCCTCCGGCTTCGCGATTCCGCTGCTGCTGAAACGCCTGAACATCGATCCCGCGATCGCGGGGGGAGTCATGCTGATCATGATCACCGACGTGATCGGCCTCCTCGCATTCCTCGGCCTCGGCACACTGATCCTGCGTTGAGCTTCGACACGGCACGCGGGGCTGCCGATGCTCGGTTTCGACGCACCAGTATCGTGCGACTGCATCGGCCGGCGCCGTTGAAGGCGTTGTTGAACGGCCTTGTTGAAACCCCTTGTTGAACGGCCTTGCTGAACGGCCTTGCTGAACGGCCTTGTTGAACGGCCTTGTTGAACGGCGCCGATCGGCCGCGAACGCCGTGACATCCCGCTTGCCGGGAACGCCGTGAACCCGTCCCTGGGGGCTCGCTCTGCGACATCCGACCGCCATGGATGGCGGAAGTGCAGCGATTGCAGGAGCAAATCGCTGCCTGTCGAAAGAGCGTCCCGGCAAGCGGGATATCACGGCATTCGCTACGGGAGTGGCTCCGGCGGGTTGCATGCGGCATTCGGCGCTGGAATCGGCGTCATTCGACTCGACGTCGCTCGCGGTCTGCCCTCGCGCGCAC
>JAFGNC010000523.1 GCA_016927175.1 Gammaproteobacteria bacterium
GTCGGCGCGCCGGCTATCGTGTCGAGGAGCAGCTTGCCCATATCAGTCTCGTCCTTCGTCGGCCCGCGCGTTTCGGATTCGTTCGGCATCGTGCTCGGGGCCCGTCGCGGTCGCATTCGTGTTGCCGTCGGCGTCGGCATAGGCTTCGGGCGCCGCGGTGAACCGGTACCCGACCCCCCGGACGGTATGGAAGTGCGACGGCGCCTCCGGGTTGCGCTCGAAGCGCTTGCGCAGGCGCGCGATGAAGTTGTCGATGGTCCGCGTCGACGGGAACACCTCGTAGCCCCAGACGCGGTCGAGGATCTCCTCGCGCGTCACGATCGCGCCGTCCTGCTCGGACAGCACCTTCAGGATCATCGCTTCCTTGTGTGTCAGCGCGTGCTCGGTGCCGTCCCAGGCGCGCGCGTGGTAGGTGCCGAAGTCGATGCGGTTGCCGCCGAACTCGAGCGGCGCGCCGGTCTCGGCGTACCAGCGGCTGCGCTTCAGGATCGCGGCGACGCGCAGCAGCAGCTCCTTCAGATGGAACGGCTTCGAGAGGTAGTCGTCGCCGCCCGCCTCGAGCCCGCGGACGCGGTCCTCGGGATCGCCTTTGACGGTCAGGAACAGCACCGGCGTCTGGAGCCCGTCGCGGCGGATCTCCTCGCAGACCTCGAGGCCGTTCAGCTTCGGCATCATGACGTCGAGCAGGATCAGGTCGAAGTGGCGGCTGCGGATCTTCTCGAGGCCGTCGAGGCCGTCGTGCGCGACCTCGGTCGCATAACCCTCGGCCTCGAGGTTCTCGCGGATACCCTCGGCGAGATGCGCCTCGTCGTCGACGACGAGGATGCGCGGCGCGTGTCTCGTGTCCGTGCTCATGGTCCGCGGTGCGCCATTCACCGCGCCGCCCGCTCGGGCCAGGAGATCGTCACGGTCGCGCCCTTGCCCGCGCCTTCGCTCGCCGCGCGGATCGTCGCGCCGGAGAGCTCGACCAGCCGCTTGACGATGTAGAGCCCGAGGCCGGTGCCGGCCGTCGAGCGCCTCAGCTCGTCGCCGAGGCGGTGAAACTTCTCGAAGATCATCGCCGCATCCTCGGGCGGGAAGCCGAGCCCGTCGTCCCGGACGCTGAGCACGACGCGGCCCTTCTCGTGCGCGGCGCGCACGACGATGCGGCTGCCGTTGCCCGCGACACAGGCCTTGATCGCGTTGTCGAGCAGATTGCGCAGCATCGTGTCGAGCGCGGCCCGGTCGACGACGAGGCGCAGCGACTCCTCGACGTCGGTCGTGATGTCGATGCCGTTCAGCGCGGCGCGCTCCGCGACCTCGCCGACCGCCGCATCGACCGCCGCGCGCAGCGGCACTTCGTCGCGCGTCAGCGTCTGGCGGCCTTCCTCGAGCCGCGTCGTGTCGAGCAGATTGTCCACCATGCGCAGCAGCCGCTCGCCGTCCTCGAGGATGCGCCGGCCGAGCCGCTGCGTGTCCGGCTCCTTCGAGCGCATGACCAGCGTCTCGGCGGCGAGCCGCACGCTCGCAAGCGGGCTCTTGAACTCGTGCGACACCGCGGCCAGGAAGTTCTGCTGCCGCTGCCGCAGCGCCGCGTCGTGGCGCAGCGCGCGTGTCAGGACGGCCATGCCCCCGATCAGCACGATCAGGAAGAACGTGCCTTCCCAGAAGTAGCGGTTGCTGCGCCGCGCCGTGTCGCGCTCGAGCGTCTCGAGCGCCGCGGGCCGCACGCGCGCACCGCGCGCGGCCGTGTCGACCTCGAGGTGCGGCATCGCGGCCTCGAGCTCCGCCGGCGTGCGGCCGCGCAGGAAGTCGCTGACGACCGCGGCGTCCGCGCGATACAGCGACGCGATGCGCTGCTCGACGTTACCGGCGTAACCGATGTGGTCGATCATCCAGTAGCCGACCTGGATCGTCGACACGACGAGCAGCGTCAGAAAGCCGATCAGCAGGGCTTTGCTCGGGTCGCGTCGGATCATCTTTGCCGTCTCCGCGTTCTCAAGGCTCGAGCCGCCCGAGCGCGGCGGCGAGCGCGTCGGCGAGCCGGTCCACGTCGCGCCGCTCGTGCGCGGTCGACAGGAACGCGATCTCGAACGCGGACGGCGCGATCGCGACGCCCTGGCCGAGCAGGTCGTGAAAAATCTTCGCGTACAGCGCCCCGCAGCGCGGGTCGAGCGCCTCGGCGGTGCGCGGCGGCTCGGCCGCGTGCAGCGCGATCCAGAACATCGAGCCGAGCCGCGCGAGCGAGGCCGGGACCGGGCTCCCCGCGAGCACCGGCGACAGCGTCTCGGCGAGATAGCGCCCGAGCGCGTCGAGGCGGCTCCAGCCGTCCTCGTCGCGCAGGGTCCGCAGCGTCGCGAGGCCGGCCGACATCGCGATCGGGTTGCCGGACAGCGTGCCGGCCTGGTACACGTTCCCCTCCGGCGACAGATGCCGCATCAGCTCGCGCCGGCCGCCGAACGCGCCGACCGGCATGCCGCCGCCGACGATCTTGCCGAAGGTCGCGAGGTCCGGCGTGATGCCGAAGTGCCCGGCCGCGCCAGCGGGGCCGAGGCGGAAGCCGCTGATGACCTCGTCGAAAATCAGCAGCGTGCCGTGATCCGTGCACAGCTTGCGCAGCGTCTCGAGGAACTCGCGGCGCTGCAGCAGCAGGCCGTTGTTCGCCGGCACGGGCTCGATGATCACTGCCGCGATACGCGAGCCCTCGACGGCGAAGAGCCGCGTCAGCGTGTCGACGTCGTCGAGCGGCGCAACGCGCGACAGCGCCGTGAAATCCTCCGGCACGCCGGCGGACGACGGCTGGCCGAAAGTCGCGAGGCCCGAGCCCGCGGCGACCAGCAGGTAATCCACATGACCGTGATAGCAGCCGGAGAACTTGACGATCAGGTCGCGGCCGGTCGCGCCGCGCGCGAGCCGTACCGCGCTCATGACGGCCTCGGTGCCGGACGACACGAACCGCACCTGCTCGAGCCCCGGATAGCTCGCGACGACCTCCTCGGCCAGCTCGATCTCTTCCGTGCACGGCGCGCCGTAGGACATGCCGCGCGCGCAGGCTGCGGTGACGGCCGCGACGACCTTCGGATGCGCGTGCCCGAGGATCAGCGGCCCCCAAGAGCCGACGAAGTCGAGATACTCCCGCCCGTCGACGTCGACCACGGTCGTGCCCTGCGCGGAGCGGATCACGAGCGGCGTGCCGCCGACCGCGCCGAAGCCGCGCACCGGCGAGTTCACGCCGCCCGGCGTCACGCGCGTCGCGCGCTCGAACCAGGACACGGACTCCGGGCCGCCGCCCGCGCGCGCTGCCGCGCTGCCGTTTGCGTCGCTCACAACCACCTCCCGCGAAGCGCGTCGCGCGCGTGATACGTGATGATCTGATCGGCGCCGGCGCGGCGGATGCCGATCAGGTTCTCGCGCACGACGGCGGCCTCGTCCAGCCAACCCTGAGCGGCCGCGGCTTTCACGGCCGAGTACTCGCCCGACACATTGTAGGCAGCGAGCGGCAGATCCGTGATTTCCCGCACCGCCCGAATCACGTCGAGGTACGGCAGCGCCGGCTTGACCATCAGCA
>JAFGNC010000524.1 GCA_016927175.1 Gammaproteobacteria bacterium
CTCGAGGAGCCGCCCGGCGTGTGCGCCGCGTTGCGCGGGTTCACGGTCGCGGCCGGCGCGAAGGTCGCGAATTCCGTCGTGACGGTCTTGCCGAGCGGAATCGCGCCCGCGGCACGCGCCGCGGCGACGCACGCGGCGTCCGCGCGCGCGCGATGCCCGCGGTAGATCGGCGAGCCGCACTCAGTCGGCAGGCGCGCGACATCGATGATGTCCTTTACTCCGATCGGCAGTCCGTGCAGCGGTCCCGCGCCGGGACCTGCGTCGAGCTCGCTCGCGCGCCTGCGCGCGCCGTCGGCGTCGATGAAGGCCCACGCCCGGATCCCGGGCTCGCGCTGCTCGATTCGTTCGAGGTGAGCTTCGATCACCGCGCTCGCGGTGAGTCGGCCGTTGCGCACGGCCGCAGCGAGCTCGGTCGCGGACAGTGAAGTCGGATCGATGTTCAGCACTCTTTCGCTCCGGGGTTGTCGTTCGTAGTAGCTGGATACATACTCCACTCACGCCTAATAACATCGCACTGGGGGGATCAATCATGGGTGCGCATCGCATGGTCCGCAACGTCGGGCTCTCGCTCTCTGGCGTCCTCACGCTCGGTATCACGGCGCAAAGCAAAGTGTTCGCTCAGGACACGACCGATCTCGAAGAGATCACGGTCACGGGCACGCGAATCCTCCGGCGCGATTACGAGGCCCTGACACCGATCGTGACGCTCGGCGGCGAATCCTTCACCGAGCGGACCAACATCGGGCTCGAGGCTACGCTGAACCAGCTGCCGCAGTTCAATGTCGCGGGGACGCAGTCGCAGCTCTCCTCCGCGAACTCCGCCTTCCCCTCGGCGATCGCGGCGCCTGGCGCCGCCACGGTGGACCTGCGGGGCCTCGGTCTGAACCGTACGCTCGTGCTGCTCGACGGGCGGCGCGTGCAGCCGGTCAACGGGCTGCTCGTCGTCGATCTCAACACGATACCGTCGGCAGCCATCGAGCGCGTCGAGGTCATCACGGGCGGCGCCGCGGCCGTCTACGGCGCCGACGCCATCGCAGGCGTCGTCAACTTCATCCTGAAGAGAGATTTCGAGGGAATGGAGTTCAGCACTCAGTACGGCATGAACGAGGAAGGCGACGGCGACGAGGTCCTGCTGAACGGCCTGTTCGGCTCGAACTTCGCAGACGATCGGGGCAACGTCATGCTGGGCCTCGATTACGCGAGGCGCGAAGTCATCTACGGGCGCGACCGCGACTGGGTCGTCGACGGCTGGAACGATCCGGGCACGAACGCCGGCGGGATCGGCAGCTCGAATCTTTCGACCTTCGTGGTCGACGGCGGCAACGCCCCGACCGCCGGCTGGCTCCCGCCCGCGACGAACTACGTCATCGACCAGAACGGCAACGTCTTCAACTCCCTGAATCCGATGGATCCCGCCCACCCTTATACGGGGCCTCTGGGCGGAGAGGGGCCGAACTTCTTCAAGCTCAATCCGGACGGCTCTCTCGGCTATGTAGACCGCGAGCACAACTACCTGCAGTTCCCGCTGGAACGATACTCCATCTTCGGCTCCGGCCGGTACGACCTGACGGACCGGATCGAGTTCTTCTCGACGGCCCGGTTCTCCGAGACCTTCGCCACGACTCAGGGCTTCGTGTCCGGCGCCTTCAACGTCTGGTCGCCGACGATTCCGTTCAATTCCCAGTATGACGATCCGAACTCCCCGACTTTCGGCCAGTGGCCCGAAGGCATGGCGCGGCATCCCGTGCCCGCTCAACTCGGCGCGCTGCTGAGCTCCCGGCCCAACCCGGACGCGCCGTGGACCTACTCCGGCGGGCTCGATTACATACCGAACTTCCGCACCGAGACGACCAGCAACGTCTATCAGATCATCAGCGGCATCGCGGGCGAAGCCGCGATCGGCAGCCGCGAGTGGCGGTGGGAGACTTCCGTCTCGCACGGCAAGACCACGGTCAATGCCCGCCAGCCGGAAGGGTTCCCGCATCTGCCGCGCCTGCAGAACCTGTTCAACGCGGACATGTACGGCCAGGACTTCGACATATCGTCGTTGCCCGGCTATTTCCCGCTGGCAGTGACGGGCCATTGCACGTCGGGCCTGCCGCTCTTCAATCTGGACGGCAGCGTCGACAACACGCCGTCCGTGTCGAAGGACTGTGCCGATTACATGGTCCTCAGGATGAACAACATCACGACGCTGACGCAGGACATCGTCGAGGCCAGCGTGTCGGGCGACCTGGTCGAGATGTGGGCGGGCGATCTGCTGTTCGCGTTCGGCGCCGCCTATCGCGAGGAGAATTTCGCGTTCGACCCCGACTCCGGCTTCAACGCGAACCAGGACTTCCCGAACGTCATTCAGAACATCATCCTGCCGGTGTCGGTCGAGGGCGTCACGGACGTCAAGGAGCTTTACGCCGAGTTCGCGATCCCGCTGGTCAGCGACCGGAAGTTCGTCCAGTCCTTCGAGATCGACCCCGGCATACGCTGGTCGGACTACAACACGGTCGGCGCAGAGGATACCTGGAAGCTCCTGTTCGACTGGACGGTCAACGATCGGCTGAGGTTTCGGGGCGGAAGGCAGGTCGCTACCCGCGCGCCGAACGTGACGGAGCTCTTCACGCCGCGAGGGGGAAGCCAGATCGAAGGCAATGCGCAGGACGCTTGCGGCTCGTGGCCCGCCACGCAGGTCTGGGGCAACGTGCCGGGGAACCCCAACCGCTTCAACCTGCAGACGCTGTGCCAGCATCTGATGGTGCGGGACGGAGCTCCGCCTTCGCTCTACGTGCCGGGCGAGGACAGCGCCGACAACTGGATGTTCAACGTCTTCGGCGCCACGTTCAACTTCCCGTTCTCGATCGGCGTCACGGAGGGCAACCCCGATCTTCAGTCCGAGGAGGCCGATACGTTCACGCTCGGCATGGTGCTGAGCTTCGATCGGGTGACCTTCGCGGTCGACTGGTACGAGATAGACCTGAAGCAGTCGATCAATACGCCGGCGTTCGCGACGATCTACCAGCAGTGCATGGATCCCCAATTCAACCCGCTGATCGCCTCCGCGCCGGGAACGTATACCGGTGCCGAGCTCGCCGCCGGCAATCCCTTCTGCGCGCTGATCAACCGCGAGTACATCGGCAACACGCCCCAGCAGGGAGCCACCGGAGCCGCGCGCACGTTCGATGCGCGATACATGAACCAGGGCGGCCTGACGTCGGAGGGCGTGGACGTGCAGCTGGACTGGCGTTTCGATGTCGGCCCGGGCGGGTCGCTGAACATGAACATCGTGGGGAGCTTTTTGGATCTGTATGCGGAATCGGCCTTCCCGGGAGCCGCTCCGGTCGACTACACGGGAACCACGTTCAACGACTCGTTCGACTACAAGGTCTTCTCGACCCTCCGCTACCAGCGGGGCGACTGGTCCGTCGGTATGCGCTGGCAGCACCTGCCGGGCATCGACACCCAGCCGGGCGCGGCGACGGATCTTCGCGGCGTCAACTCGCACGATCAGCTCGACGTGTTCGGAAGATGGTCGTTCCGCGACCGCTACGAGCTGCGGATGGGCATCGACAATCTGCTCGACGCGGAGCCGGAAGTCGTCGGCGCGACCTCGACGAACAACGCTCTCGGCTCCACCAACTCGAACTACGATCCCTTCGGCCGCCGGTTCTTCGCCGGCCTGACGATCAGCATGTGACGCCGCACGGGCACGCCGACGTCTGTCCGGTCGCGGCGAAGACATCCTGATTCCGCACCGCCAGGGTCGGGCCCTGCGGTGCCGGTTCGGAGAACCCCGTCCGTGCCGCCAGTCAGGCGGGAGGGGCAGCGGCCTCGTCGCTGCCCCTCCCGGCCGACGCCTCGTATAAGCCTCTGATTTTCAGGACCCACGCGTTCCGCTGAATTCTGCTGAATCCAACCGTCGTTTCCCGACGAATGGTTCGGTATGGAACGTAAGAGCGTCACACGGCACCGGCCCCGCCCCTGGGCGATCGGCACGCTGCTGCTCGCGACCGGCACCGCCTCCGTGCCGGCCACTGCCGATGATGACCTGGCGCCGTCGGTCGCGCACGGGACCTTGTCCGTCCGCGTCACGGGCTTCGAGTCCGGCAAGGGCCGCCTCGCGATCGCGCTGTTCGACAGTGAACAGGGCTACGAGACGCAGACGGACGCTGCACGCAAGGCGTGGCTCGAGATCGGCGACGACAAGGAGAGCGTCTGGCGCGTGCACGATCTGCCCGAAGGCGAATATGCGCTGATCGCCTACCACGACGAGAACGGCAACGGCGAAATCGACATGCGGGTCCTCGGCATGCCGAAAGAGCCTGTCGCGGTCTCGAACGACGCGCGCGGAGTCTTCGGTCCGCCGCGTTTCAAGGCAGCGAAGTTTCGGTTCGATGCGCCGCTGACACGCCATGACCTGAGACTCAGATGAGCCCGCATACGGATGAATCCTCAGAAGGAACCACGCATGACGCATAAGAAAGTCGTCGTCATCGGCGCCGGCCCGGGCGGGCTCGCGAGCGCAATGCTGCTCGCGAGCGCCGGCGCCGAGGTGACCGTCATCGAGCGCGAAGCCGCCGTCGGCGGACGAACCTCGACGATGACGAAGGACGGCTTCCGCTTCGATCGCGGGCCGACCTTTTTCCTGTTCCCCGAGGTCCTCGAGAGCATCTTCCGGGCGGCCGGCCACAGTCTGCACGACGAGGTCGAGCTGAAGCGTCTCGACCCGAACTACCGCCTGCAGTTCGAGCAGGGCGGCGCCGTCGATGCCACATCGGACATCGGCAGGCTGAAGGAGGAGATCGCCCGTCTCGATCCGGCGGACGCCCGCAACCTCGACCGCTATCTTGCGGACAACCGTCGAAAGTTCGAGCACTTCCGGCCGATCCTCGAATCTCCGTTCTCGAGCCATGCGGACCTGCTGAAACTCCCGCTGCTCGAGCTGCTGCCGCTGATGCGCCCGTTCTCGAGCGTCGACTCTGATCTTCGGCGCTGGTTTCGCGATCCGCGCACCCGGCTCGCGTTTTCGTTCCAGAGCAAGTACCTCGGCATGTCGCCATTCAGGTGCCCGAGCCTGTTCACGATTCTGGCGTTTCTGGAATACGAGTTCGGCGTGTTTCATCCTGTCGGCGGTTGCGGCGCCGTGTCCGAAGCCATGGCCCGCGTGGCGGCGAGACTCGGGGTCGAGTTCCGGCTCGGCGAGCGGGTCGAGGAGATCCGTTTCGAGGGCCGGCGCGCACGCGGCGTCACGACGACCCAACGCGACTACGACTGCGATGCGCTGGTCGTCAACGCGGATTTCGCGAATGCGATGCGCCGCCTCGTGCCGGATCGCCTCAGAAGGCGCTGGAAGGATCGCAGGATCGACCGAGCGAAGATGTCTTGCTCGACCTTCATGCTCTACCTCGGCGTCGAGGGGCAATTTCCGGAGCTGCCGCACCACACGATCTACCTGTCGAAGGAGTACGAGAAGCACCTCTCCTCGATCGATCGCGATCACGTCCTGCCGGAATCGCCGTCCCTGTACGTCCACAACCCGAGCATGCTCGACTCGACGCTCGCGCCGGACGGCCACAGCAGCCTCTACGTCCTCGTGCCGGTGACAGGCACTCATCCGAACGTCGATTTCGAGGCGGAGAAGCACCGCTTCCGCGACGTCGTGCTGGACCGTCTGAGCGACGTCGGGCTCGGCGACATTCGCTCCCGCATACGAAGCGAGACGCTCTTCACGCCCGCCGACTGGGAGCGGCAGCTCGGCCTTTTCCGCGGCGCGACGTTCAGCCTGGCGCACTCGCTCGATCAGATGCTGAGCCTGAGGCCGCATAATCGTTTCGAGGATCTCGAGGGCGTCTACCTGACCGGCGGCGGAACCCACCCCGGCAGCGGCCTGCCCGTGATCTATCAGTCGGCGAAGATCTCTTCGACGCTGGTGGCCGAGGATCTCGGCCTGCGCGCGCCTGCCGGAAGGGGGCCGCGCCGAGGCACGGCGCTTCCGGCACTCGCCACGGAGACCGCATAGCATGAGCGCCTACGGATCGATCGCGCGTCTCGAGCCGCAGCCGGACGTCGTCGGCGCAAGCGAGCTGCTCGAGCGCGCCCGCCGCGCAGGCGCCGACTGGCGAAGGCTCAGCGTCGCGGCGCGAGTCGCGGTCCTGCGCCGGTTTCGGCACAGGCTCGCGGCGGATTCGCTGCAACTCGCCTGCCGGATCCGGTGTCGCCCCGTCGCCGATACCCTGACGGGGGAACTGCTGCCGCTGCTCGAGGCCTGCCGCTTCGTCGAGAAGCGGGCCGAGAGTCTGCTCCGTCCGGTCCGGTGCCGCTACCGTGCCGGAATCTGGCTCCGCGGCACCACGGTCCGCGTATCGAGAGAACCCTACGGCACGGTGCTGATTGTCGGGCCGTCGAACTACGGTCTGATGCTGCCCGGCATCCAGGCGCTGCAGGCGCTCGCGGCCGGCAACGCCGTCATCGTCAAACCGGCGCCCGGGACCCGCGAGGCACTCGACGAGCTCCGCAAGCTGCTCGAGGTCAGCGGCCTGCCTGAAGGATTGCTGACGATCTCGGACGAATCCGTCGCGACGGCCGAAGCCCTTATCGACGGCCCGATCGACAAGCTCGTCTTCACCGGCTCGAGCGCCGCAGGCCGGTCCGTTCTCGAGCGCGCGGCCGCTAACCTGGTGCCTGCGACGCTCGAGCTGTCGGGCTGGGACGCCTGCATCGTGCTCGATTCGGCAGACATCGAGCGGGCCGCGCGCGCGATCGCTTTCGCGTTGAGCTTCAATTCCGGTCGAACCTGCCTCGCGCCGCGCCGCATTCTCGTCAGCCGCTGTCGGTACCGGTCCCTAATTGACCGGCTGACCGCCCTGCTCGATCGCATCGGTCCGGTCGCGTTCGACCCGGCCGGTGCCCGGGCAGCCGGAAAGTCGATCGCCGCGGCCATCGAGGGCGGCGCGCGCCTCGTGTCCGGCGCGCTGCAGCCCGACGGCGTGACGGGCCCCGCCGTGCTCGTCGGCGTGGATCGGGACCAGGCCATTTTCAACACGGAAGTCTTCGGACCCGTGGCGATCGTGATGGCCTTCGACGACCCCGCCAGAGCCGTCGCAACCGCCAATGCCACGCCGTACCGACTCGGCGCGACGTTGTTCGGCAGCCCGCAACAGACGCGCGCGCTGGTTCCGGACCTCGACGCGGGCGTAGTCATGGTCAACGACGCGATCGTACCGGCCGCGCACCCGGCGCTGCCGATCGCGGCGCGCGGCGCCAGCGGTCACGGCGCGACCCGCGGTGCCGAGGGTCTGCTCGAGTTCACGCGGCCGAAGGCCGTCGCGAGCAGCACGGCGCGCCGGCCGCTGCATCTCGAGCCGCCGCTGCCGCAGGCCGAGCCGGTTCTCGCCGCCTATATCGAAGCGGCGTACGGCAAGAACTGGGTGAAGAGAACCCGCGCTGCATGGAGGGCACTCGTGGCCCTGACCCGCGGCCCGACCCGGGAGAAGCGCTGATGTCCCTGCACGTCGCCATCGTCGGCGGCGGCCTCGGCGGTCTTGCCGCGGCCTGCACGCTCGCTTCCCGCGGCTTCCGCGTCCAGCTGTTCGAGGGCAACGCCGAGCCGGGCGGCAAAGCCGTCGTGCTCGAGCGGGACGGCTTTCGGTTCGACATGGGCCCGACGATCGTCACGATGCCCGATGTGCTGCGGCGGATCTTCGCCGACGCCGGCCGCGATATCGACGATTATCTGGAGCTGATTCGACTCGACCCTCAGTGGCGCTGCTTCTTCGAGGACGGCGCGACGCTCGACCTCGTCGAGGACGAGAACGCGATGGCGGCCGCGCTGACGGACTGGTCCGGCCGCGAGACGGCCGGCGGCTATCGGCGCTTCATGCAGATCGCCCGCGACCTGCACGGGATCTCCGATCGCTACTTCTTCTGGAAGTCCGTCGGCGGCATCCGCGACACGCTCGATCTCGGCCGGACGTTCCGCGCGTCGACCCTGAAGGAGCTGCGCGCGCTGCGGATGGGCCGCTCGGTCGCCGGCACGATCCGGCGCGAGGTGCCGGACTCGCGCGTGGCGCAGATGCTCGATCACTACACGCAGTACGTGGGTTCGTCCCCTTACAACTCACCGGCCGTCCTGACCGGCATTGCGAGCATGCAGTCGGCCGGCGGCGTCTGGTATCCGGCCGGCGGCACGCGCGCGGTTCCGGCGGCGCTGATCCGGCTCGCCGGCGAGCTCGGTGTGGAGATTCACGTGTCCTCGCCGGTCCGGCGTATCCTGCACGAGGCCGGCGCCGTCACCGGCATCGAGCTCGCCGACGGCGCGCGTGTGGCGGCCGATGCGGTCGTGTCGAACATGGATTCGGTGCGCACGCACCGCGAGCTGATCGGCGGGCGCGTCGGCGAACGGTTCCTCGGCCGGCGCGCGTACGAGCCGGCCTGCTCCGGCGTCGTGCTGTACCTCGGGCTCAGACAGCGCTACGAGCACCTGCTGCATCACAACTTCGTCTTCTCGGCCGACCCCAAGGCGGAGTTTCGCGCGATCTACGAGGAGGGGCGCCCGGCGCCCGACCCGACCTGCTACCTGGCGGCGCCGGCCGCGACCGAGCCTGGCGTCGCGCCCGAAGGCGGCGAAGCTCTGTACGTCCTCGTGCACACGCCGTACCTCCGAGAGGGCCACGACTGGCGGCGGATGCTGCCCGAATACCGCGCCCGTATCATCGACAAGCTCAAGACCTGCGGCGGCATGCCGGATCTCGAACAGCGGATCGTCGTCGAATCCGTGCTGACACCGGCGGACATCCACGAGCGCTATCGCGTGCTGAACGGCGCGATCTACGGCCTTGCAAGCCACGGGCGCTTCCTCGGCGCGTTCAAACCCGGCAACCGCAGCCGCGACCTCGCGGGGCTTTATCTTGCCGGCGGCTCGGCGCATCCCGGACCCGGCATGCCGATGGCCCTGATGTCCGGGTGGATCGCAGCCGACGCGCTGGACGAGGATCGAAAGGAGGCGGCGGATCGGCCGATCCGGGAGGCACTCGCTTGAGGAGAAACGCGGAAGCGTCAGCGGTGCTGCCGGCGCCGTCGCCGCTGCTGCTCGCGGTCGCCGAACCTTATCTCAGACGCTATGCGGCCAAGCATTTCGACAGCGTCCGGATCGCGCTCGACGGCCCGATGCCGGCCCTCGACGGCCCCACGGTGCTCTACGCCAACCACGCATCCTGGTGGGATCCCGTCGTGATCCTGCTGCTGATCCGCCGCCATTATCCCGACTGGCGTTTCCACGGCCCGATCGACGCCAGCGCGCTGCGGCGCTATCCATGGCTCGAGCGGCTCGGGCTGTTCGGCATCGAGCCCGAATCGCCGCGCGGCGCGGCCCGCTTTCTCGATGTCGCCGGAGCTCTGCTGCACGCACCGCAGACAGGCATCGCTATGACGGCTCAGGGCCGGTTCGCGGACGTCCGCGAGCGGCCGGTGACGCTGAAGCGCGGTCTCGCCGTTCTGATGGGCAACCGGCCGGACGTTCGCGCGATTCCGCTCGCGATCGAATACGTCTTCTGGAACGAACGCCTGCCCGAGGTGCTCGTGCGCTGTGGCCAAAGCCCGGTGCGGGCCGCCGGCGAGCCGCTCGAGCGGCTTCAGGCGAGGCTCGAGAGCGGGCTCGAGCACGAGCTCGACCTGCTTGCGCGCGACGCCGTCGCCCGCGACCCCTGCCGCTTCGAGCGGGTCATCGAGGGCCGGCAGGGCGTCGGCTGGCTCGAAGACCTGCCGCTCAGAATGCGGGCGCTCGCGCGCGGCAGGCGTTTCGACGCGGCGCATTCGGCGGTCGAACGGCGTCACTGACGATGCTTTCGATGATGACTTCTGAAGCGGCCATCGCACCGATAGGGGCCGCGTTGCTGCTCGCCCTGATTCCGCTCGTGCTGATTGGCTGGAATCTGGTGCTGCTGCGGCGGTTGCCGCGGCGGGGAAGCGCGATGCGCGTCTCGGTGCTGATCCCTGCACGCAACGAAGCGCACAACATCGGCGCGGCCATCGAGTCCGTGCTCGAGAGCTCGCACGGCGATCTCGAGCTGCTGGTCGCCGACGACGGCTCCACCGATGAAACTGCCGCCATCGTCCGCGGCTACGCCGGCAGGGACCGCCGGGTCCGCCTGCTGCAGCCCGAGCGCCACGATCCGACGCTGTGGGGGAAACCGCAGGTTCTGGCGGAGATTGCGGAGCTGGCCGGCGGCGACTGTCTGCTGTTCATGGACGCCGACGTGCGCCTGCAGCCGGATGCCGTCGGGCGTATCGCGGCCGCGCTCGAGCGTTCCGGCGCCGCGATGCTGAGCGGCGTGCCGCGCCAGCAGCTCGGCGGACTGGGCGAGAAGCTGGTCGTGCCGCTCATTCCGTTCATCCTGCTCGGGTTCCTGCCGCTCGCCGGCATGCGCCGGAGCCGCGATGCGCGATTCGGCGTCGCGTGCGGCCAGCTGCTCGCGGTCAGACGCGACGCCTATGCCGCCACGGGCGGTCATCGACGGATCGCCGATCGGATCCACGACGGCATGGCGCTCGCGCGGTCGTTTCGCCAGACCGGCAGGACGACCGACATCGCCGACTTCAGCGACCTCGCCGACTGCCGGATGTACCGCTCGACGCGCGAGGTCATCGCCGGGTTCGCCAAGAACGCGCACGAAGGCCTCGGGTCGCCGCGCGGCATCGCGCCGTGGACGCTGCTGCTGATCGGCGGCCAATGCGCGTGGCTCGCGCTGCTGCCGCTTGCGGGATCAGGCCCACTGCCCGCTGCGGCACTTGGACTCGCCGCGGCCGCGACCTACGCCGCGAGACTGCTGGTCGACCTGCGGTTCCGGCAGCTGACGCGGGGCACGCTGCTGCATCCGGTCGGCGTGCTCATGCTGGTCATGATCCAATGGTATGCGTTGGCGCGCAGGCTGACCGGCCATCCGATCGCCTGGAAGGCGCGAGTGGCGCATGAGGAACCCACGTCGCCCGCTCCGGCCGATCCGACTCCGCGAAAGCCGGGTGAAGCGCTTCGTTTGCGTTCGAGAACCCGGCGTGATGGCTCCAGCCGGCAAAGACGTCTTCTCGCGCGGTAGCGATGGATCCGTCGCGATGAAGGGATCAGTACGCGATGGATCGCCTCGCTTCAGCTCGGTGACTTGAATCTCTCATACAGTTGACGGGCAATCCTCACGCTCAGCCAGCCGAGCGCGAACGCAAGAACGTACGCAGCGAGCTCCATCTGTCGGTCTGCTCCCGGAATATACGACGCCCTCGAACGAGCGCTTGTTCGTCAGCACCTCGCCGCCGCGGGTTCGGAGGCCGGCGAATTCCCGGCGAGCGCCGCCATCGTCGCTGAGCGGCTTCTCGCGCCGGCGCCGTTACGCGGCGGATCGCAGCGCATTGTAGGCGATCGACAGAGCGCGTCCAGGACCGCGCACTCGAAAATGCGGCCCTCCTCCGCGCGATCAAGCGGGGCTTTCGGCCGCGAGCGTGAATCGTCTCCTGGCTTCCTCGTAGAGCTCTTTCGGCAGCGGCCCCTTGGCGGCCGCCTCCGCGTTCGCCTTCAGGTGCGCGGGGTTCGCGGTTCCGACGATCGTGGTCGCCATGTCGGGATGACTGATCGTGAAGCGCAGCATGAACTCCACCGGGGTCATGCCCTCGAGCAGGTCTTCAACGTTCGATCTCTGCCACAGTTGCCGCCTCGCCCGAAAGCCGGCCCGAAGAAATTCCGGATAGTCGTCGATGATCGACTCGTCCTTGATCATGATGCCCCGCGCGACGCCGCCCCGGATCACGATCCCGGCGCCGCGCTGCGCCGCCTCGTGAATCAGCGCCTCGTGCTCGCGCTCGAGGACCGAGTACGGGATCTGGAACACGTCGAAGACGCCCATCTCGATGTGCTCCGCGAGCTCGGGGACCGTTCCCGACATCCCGATGAAGCGCACCTTGCCCTCCTTGCGGAGCTTCTCGAGCTCGCCGATCGAGTCGTTCTCCTCCAGGACCGCGCGTGACGGACTGAGGTGAAATTGCACGATGTCGAGATAGTCCGTCCTCATGCGCGCCAGACTCTGCTCCACGCCGGCGCGAATATTCTCCCGCGTAAAACTGTGAGGCTTGCGATCCTCGTAGGGCACGTCGGGCGCCTCGACCGGGCAGCCGCACTTGCTCGCGAGATAGAAGTCGCCCCGGCGCTGCGAGATGTGCCGGCCGATCAGCTCCTCCGAATAGCCGTAGTCGGGTGACGTATCGATGTAGTTGATGCCGCTGTCGAGCACGCCGTTCAGCAGCGCGCTCGCTTCCGCGTCGGACAGTCGCGGGAAGTGCTCGAGGCCACGCAACTCCATTGCGCCGTAGCCGAGCTTGGTGACCTCGAGGCCGGTGCGGCCTAGCGTAGATTTCGGCAATGGGCTCATCGGTTCTCCTTCAGGGCACGAGTGCGGCGCCCCGGCTGACTCCATGTTTTCGACCTTGCCGTCTCACGGTCTCGTTTGATCCGGTAATCCTCAATTCGCGGTGACGGCCGGCTCGATGCGAGCCGGTGTGAGCGTGCCCAAGAACAACAGAGCATCGAAGGCCGACACTGGTGTCAAGGCCATATGCGTCGTCATGTTCGTCCCCAGAGTTTGCCGTTCCGCTAGCCACGCGGCGGCTGGCTCCCCGCCTGATGCCCGGAGGTCCAAGATGAAATGCGAAAAACCGATCTTCGCGAACTCAGCATCTATGCTCGCGGCGATTGGCGGATCCGATGCCTCTGCGAGCGAGCTCGTTCCGACGGTACCGATGATGACAAGGTCGTCGCCCAACACCGGCTTCAGGTAGCGCCCCATTGCGTTCGGTGGCCGTTCGAAGGCGCTCCAGACTCCGCCTTCCAGTCGCGCGTTCATCACGTGCCCGTTGTGTGCGAAAAGCGCTATCCGTCCGGACGGCCCTTCGCGCTGCAGGATCCAGATGACGTTCTCTGCCATCGCGGCGTCTCGTGAACTCATCGACCGCCACCC
>JAFGNC010000525.1 GCA_016927175.1 Gammaproteobacteria bacterium
CGCGCGGGCGCGTCGGCGGCCGCGGAGCGCTCACGCGCGGGCGCGCCCGCGTGCGGGACGGCGGGGCCGCTACTAGAATGCGGCCTCACCCGTCGGAGCCGGTCCTCGATGTCATGATTTTCGTTCGTTCACTTCGCGGCCGCGTTCTGCTGTGGGTCAGCATCGCGTTGATCGCGCTGTTCGCGATCACCGTCGCCGTGCTCGACGTCGCGTTCCGCCAGAGCACGGAACGTGCGAGACAGGAGCTGCTCGAAGTGCAGATGCTCGGGCTGATCGGCCTCGCCGAGGAAAGCGGCGGCGAGCTGACGCTGCCGCAGGAGCTGATCGATCCGCAGTTCGAGGTGGCCGATTCCGGGCTCTATGCGGTGCTGTGGGATGCGGAGGGCCGTCCGCTGTGGCAGTCGCTTTCGATGTTGAGCCGGGAGTTCCCGGTCAAGACGCTGCCCGACACCGGCGAGCAGCGTTACATGTTCCTTCAGCCGGAAGGGTTCCCGCCGCTCGAGGCGCTCCTGATGGGCATCGCGTGGCCGTTCGACGACGGCCGCGTCGAGCCGTACACGCTCGGTATCGCGGTGTCGCTCGAGCCGTACAACGAGCGCCAGGGCGCGTTCAGGCGCAACCTGATCGTCTGGTTTACCGGCATTACGGCCGTCATGCTGCTGGTGCTGACGGGCCTGCTGCGCTGGGTGCTGACGCCGCTCAGGACGCTCGAGACGCAGGTGCGCGAAGTGGAGGCCGGGGAGCGCGTCCGGCTGGCGGGTGAGTATCCTACCGAGCTGATGCCGCTCGCGAGCAACCTGAACGCGCTGATCGAGACGGAGCGCCGCCGGCTGGTCCGCTACCGCAACACGCTCGACGACCTCGCGCACAGCCTGAAGACGCCGCTGGCCGCGATGCGCAGCCTGCTGCCGGAGTCCGGCGCTTCCGTCGACAAGGCCGAGGCCATCGAGCGCGAGCTCGAGCGCATGGACCAGCGCGTGTCGCACCAGCTGCGGCGCGCGCGCGCGAGCGGCGCCACCGGCCTCGGCGTCGAGCCGGTTGCCGTCGCGCCGGTGCTCGAGGACCTGAAGCAGACGCTCGACAAGGTCTACCGCGACAAAGGCGTCGTCTGCGACGTCCGTGTCGAGGGGCGGGTCGTGTTCCAGGGCGATCCGGGGGATCTGATGGAGCTGCTCGGAAACCTGCTCGACAATGCCTACAAGTACTGCCGGAGCCGCGTCGCGGTGCACGCGGCGATGCAGCGCGGGCGCGTCATCGTCACGATCGGCGACGACGGGCCGGGCATCGGCGCCGACGAGCTCGACAGGCTGCTCGAGCGCGGCGTGCGTGCCGACGAGTCGGTTCCGGGGCAGGGGATTGGGCTGGCGGTCGTCCGCGAGACGGTGGAGCTGTACGGCGGCACGCTCGACGTGCGCCGCTCGCCGCTCGGCGGCGCCGAGATACGCATCGCGCTCGGCCGCGCCGGCGCGGAGGTCTGACGGGCTGAGCGCGACCGACGAACGACAGCTGGCCGAGCGTATCGCAGCCGTCGCGCCCGCTGACCGGCGGGACCTCGGCAACCTGCTCGGCGCGATCCGCAAGCGCGAGCGCGCCGGGCAGCCGGCGACGGTGCTGCGCGGCAAGCTGGCCGAGCGCCTCGCCGGGGCGGAGCGCCTGATCGAGAAACGCCGCGCGACACGCGTCGTGCTCGAGTATCCCGCCGAGCTGCCGGTCGCGCGCGCCCGCGACGAGATCCTCGCCGCGCTTGCGGCGCATCGGGTCGTGATCGTCTGCGGCGACACGGGCAGCGGCAAGACGACGCAGCTTCCGAAGCTGTGCCTCGAGGCCGGCCGCGGCATATTCGGCACGATCGGGCACACGCAGCCGCGGCGGCTCGCGGCGCGCGCGGTCGCGACGCGGCTGGCCGAGGAGCTCGGCGTCGGCGTCGGCGGCGCCGTCGGCTACCAGGTCCGTTTCACCGACGAGACCGATCCCGCCTCGCTGATCAAGGTCATGACGGACGGCATTCTGCTGAACGAGATCCGCCGCGACCGTTATCTCGAGGCCTACGACACGCTGATCATCGACGAGGCGCACGAGCGCAGCCTGAACATCGACTTTCTGCTCGGTTATCTGAAGCGCATCGAGAAACGGCGGCCGGACCTGAAGATCGTCATCACGTCGGCGACGATCGATCCCGAGCGTTTCGCCGCGCATTTCGACGATGCGCCGATTCTGCGGATAGAAGGCCGCACGTATCCGGTCGAGCTGCGCTACCGCGCGCCTGACAGAGGCGTCGACCTGCCGCAGGCGGTGACCGCGGCCGTCAACGAGCTCGCCGAGGTCGACCTCGGCGCTTACGGCGGCGGCGCGGCGCGCGACACGCTGGTGTTCCTGCCGGGCGAGCGCTGGATCCGCGACGCCGAACGCGAGCTGAAGCGCGCGGGCCCGCGCGGCTACGAGATCCTGCCCCTGTATGCGCGGCTGACGGCGGCGCGCCAGCAGAAGATCTTCGCGCCGCGCGTGGCGCCCCGCGTCGTGCTCGCGACGAACATCGCCGAGACGTCGCTGACCGTGCCGCGGATCCGCTTCGTCGTGGATTCCGGGCTCGCCCGCGTCAACCGCTACTCGACGCGGCACAGGATGCAGGCGCTCGGGATCGAGCCCGTTGCGAAGGCGAATGCGGATCAGCGCGCCGGCCGCTGCGGTCGGCTCGCGCCCGGCATCTGCATCCGGCTGTACGGCGAGCAGGACCTCGACGCGCGGCCGGCCTTCATGGAGCCGGAGATCCTGCGCACGAATCTCGCGGGAGTGATCCTGCGGCTCGAGGGGCTGAGGCTCGGCCACGTCGACGGCTTCCCGTTCATCGACGCGCCGCCGAGCAAGGCGGTCAACGACGCCTATCGCCTGCTGCATCTGCTCGGCGCCCTGGACGACGAGCGCAGGCTGACGGCGGACGGCGACGTCATGGCGAGGCTGCCGGTGGACCCGCGACTGTCGCGGCTGCTGCTCGCGGCGCACCGCGGCGGCGCGCTGCGGGAAGGGCTCGTGCTGGCGGCCGCGCTCAGCGTCGTCGATCCGCGCGAGCAGCCGCCGAACGACGTCGGCGCGGCAAGGCAGAAGCACGCGGAGCTGAACGATCCGCGCTCGGACTTCGTCACGCTGCTGAACCTTTGGAGCGCCTATCGCTCCGAGCGCAGGCGTGGGGAGAGGCACGTCCGGCAGTGGTGCGAGGGGCGCTATCTGTCCGCGACGCGGTTCAGGGAGTGGGAGGACGTGCACCATCAGCTCAGGGAGCTGGTGCGCGGTCTCGGATGGCGCGCCGAGGCGAAGGAGGCCGGTTACGATGCCATCCATCGGGCCGTGCTGGCCGCGTTCATCGATTTCGTGGCGGTCAAAATGGAGGACGGCCGCTACGAGGGGCTGCACCAGGCGCGCTCAGCGCTGTTCCCGGGGAGCGGGCTCGTGCAGCGCCGCCCGAAGTGGATCGTCGCCGCCGAAAGGGTCGCGACGGCGCGAGTGTATCTGCGCACGGCCGCGCAGATCAGACCCGACTGGGTCCTGCAGGCGGCGCCTCACCTGGTCAAGCGCGAGTTCCTGGAGCCGCAGTGGGATCGGAGGCGCGGCCGCGTCACGGCGCGCGAGGTCGTCACACTGAGCGGCCTGACGCTGAGCGGCGATCGGCGCGTCGACTACGGCCGCGTCGACCGCGATGCGGCACGGCGGATCTTCGTGCGCGAGGCGCTGGCCGGCGATGACGTCGGCGAATCGTTCGAGTTTCTGGAGCACAATCGGCGGCTGCGCAACCATCTGCTCGAGTGGGAAGCGAAGCGCCGCTCCCGCGACCTCTATGCCGGCGAGCGCGCGGCCGAAGCGTTCTACTCGGCGCGGCTGCCGCCGGGTATCGCCGACCGCGCCGGTCTGCGCCGCTGGTACCGCAAAGCGAAGCCGGAGGAGGCGGATCGACTCCGCATGCACGTGCTCGACATCGCGACGCGGGACCCGGCGACGCTCGAGGACGCGGCCGAGTATCCGGACAGCATCGCCACGGCCGGTCACGACCTGCCGCTGGTCTACCGCTACGACCCCGCGTCGCCGAGCGACGGCATCACGCTGCGCGTGCCGATGCCGCTGATCGGCACGCTGCGGGCGGACGCGCTCGAGTGGCTCGTGCCGGGCTGGCTGCACGCCAAGGTGCTCGCGATGCTGAGGACGCTGCCGAAAGACGTGCGCCGCGCGCTGGTGCCGCTGCCCGACACGGTCGCGGAGCTGCTGCCGTCGCTCGAACGGCAGCGCGGCCACAAGGCGCTCGAGGCGGCCCTGCGCGAGGAGCTGGTTCGACGCTACGACCTGCGCGCGCACGTCGCCTTCGACGAGGCCGCGCTGCCGCCGGAGCTGCGGATGCGGATCGAGGTGCTCGATCGCGACGGCCGCGTGCTCGCGGCGGGCCGCGAGGTGACGGCGCTGCAGCAGCGCTTCGCCGAAGCGCAGATCGCGCCCGGGCGCGCGGCGGACGGCGCGGACGCGGCGGCGAGGCCGGGCGGCACGCAGGGCTGGGCGCGCAGGACCGTGGCGCAGTGGGATTTCCCGGATCTGCCGGACAGCGTCGACGTGCACGAGTACGGCACCGCGCTGTCGCTGTATCCGGCGCTGCTCGACGCCGACGGACGCGTGGAGCTCGCGCTGATTCCGCCCGGCCCTGCGGCCGCCGAGCGTCACCGCCGCGGCGTGCGCCGTCTGATCCTGAAGCAGCTGCCGCAGCAGGTGGACGTCGTTCGCAAGCGCGTGATGGGCGACCGCGCGCTGGTGCTGTCCTATCACGGCATCGGGACCGGCGAGCAGCTCGTCGACGATCTGCTGTGCGCGGCAGCGGACGAGTGCTTCGACCTCGAGCCGCCGATCAGGACGCGCGGCGCCTTCGAGCGCGCGGTCGATGCGGGGCGTGCCGACTTCGTGCCCGCGGCCGAGCGCCTGGCGGGCTATGCGAGAGATCTGCTGAACCGTTACCGGCAGATCGTGCCGCAGGTCGAGGGCCGTGCGGCCCGCGTGTCGGAGCCGGCGGCGGACGACGTGGCCGCGCAGCTGGACGGCCTGGTCTTCCCGTACTTCCTGCGCGAGACGCCGCCGCGGTGGCGGCCCCACCTGAAGCGCTACCTCGACGGCATTGCGATGCGGCTCGACAAGCTCCCGCAACGCTCGCCGAAGGATGCCGAGCATCAGGCTGCCGTGCTCGACGCGGCGCGCCGACTCGACGACTGGAGGCGCCGGCAGCCGCCGGACTGGCCGTGGCCAGCCGACGTCGTCGATTATCGGTGGCTGCTCGAGGAGCTGCGCGTGTCGCTGTTCGCGCAGTCGCTCGGCACGTCACGGCCGGTGTCGGCGCGGCGTCTCGAGGAGGCCTGGCAGCGCGCCGTCGCGGCCTGATCAGCGCGCGCCGCGGCTATTCGACAGGCCGCGGCTCCTCGACCGGCCGCGGCTCGTCGATCGGCGGCGGCTCCGGCGTCTCGACCGACGGGGCCGGCGACGTCGGAGGCACGAGGCTCCCGCCTTTCTTCGACATGACGTCCATCAGCGGCCGGATCAGGTCGAGCGGCACGGGGAACACGATCGTGTGCGTGTTCTTCTCGCTCGCGATGTCCGTCAGCGTCTGCAGGAACCTGAGCTGCAGCGCCTGAGGCTGGGCGGCGAGGACGCTCGCCGCCTCGGCGAGGCGTTTCGAGGCCTGGAACTCGCCCTCGGCGTGGATGACCTTGGCGCGCCGGTTGCGCTCGGCCTCGGCCTGCGCCGCGATGGCCCTGATCATGCTCTCGTCGATGTCGACGTGCTTGATCTCGACGTTCGTGACCTTGATGCCCCAGGCCTCGGTCGCATCGTCCAGGATCACCTGTATGTCCGCGTTCAG
>JAFGNC010000526.1 GCA_016927175.1 Gammaproteobacteria bacterium
AGCTCTACCTGCTGCCGTTCCGCGACCACGTCTACCTCGAGCTGCGCCGATCGGCGGAGCACACCGCCCCCGGCAGAAAATTCGCCTGGCGCTTCAAGGATTGGGCGGTCTACTCCGCGCTACCCGGCGCGGCGCGTTCGATCGCGATGGCCGTGCCGATCCGCCAGCTCCGCTACCCGCTGATCGACGGCCTGAGCGAGGTCGCCCAATCGCTGATGAACAACGTGCTCGTGCGCAGCGGCAGCAACGCGACCGAGCAGAGCGGGCGCTTCCAGTCGCTCGGCAGCCGGCATCGGTTCTCGTACTGCACCTGGGCATTCCCGGCCGCGAGCTTCGGCAACGTCGCGTTGTCCTACAAGCTGTTCTGCAAGGAGCACTACGCCCGAACGGGCTTCCGCTGTGACATGCCGACGATCGGCTTCAGGCTCAACCAGGACAGGAGCTCGTTGCTGTCGCCGTCGTTCGACGCGCCGATGATCACGCTGAGCCCGCTGTCGACCCAGCTCGAGGGCTGGGACGACTTCGTTTTCGATTTCGCAGAATTTGCGGCGGAGCACCGCGGCGTTCCGTTCTTCAATCAGACGAGGAACGCGACGGCCGAGCTCGTCAATGCGCGCTTCGGCAAGAGGCTGGCCTTCTTCAACAAGGTCCGGGGGGAGCTCGACCCTCACGACCGCATGCTGAACCAGTTCTTCGCGACGTATCTGCTCTGACCGGCCCCGCCGCTCGGGAAGGGGTCGAAAAAGGGGTCAGGGCCCTTTTCCGGCAGAAAAGGGGTCACGGCAGAAAAGGGGGCAGGGCCCTTTTCTGGCACTGTGGCGCCCCGCGGCAGCGGAGGCAGCAGAAAAGGGCCCTGACCCCTTTTCCGCTCTGACCCTTTCCGCGTCAGCATCAGAAAAGGGCTCTGACCCCTTTTCCGAACGTCGGCCTCAACGGATGAAGCCGAGGCTCTCGAGCTTCACGATGATCCGGTGCGCCGCGAGATCCGGCGTCAGCTCGGTCGTATCGATGCGCATCTCCGGATTCTGCGGCTCCTCGTACGGATCGCTGATGCCCGTGAAGCCCTTGATGATGCCGGCGCGCGCCTTGGCATAGAGCCCCTTGCGATCGCGTTCCTCGCAGACCTCGAGCGGCGTCGCGACGTGGATCTCGATGAAGCCGCCGAGCGGCTCGATCATGTCGCGGACCTGACGACGCGTCGCGGTATAGGGCGCGATCGGCGCGCAGATCGCGATGCCGCCGTTCTTTGTGATCTCGCTGGCGACGTAGCCGATCCTCAGGATGTTCAGGTCGCGGTGCTCCTTCGAGAAGCCGAGCTCGCTCGACAGGTGCTTGCGCACGACGTCGCCGTCGAGCAGCGTGACCGGCCGCCCGCCCATCTCCATCAGCTTGACCATCAGCGCATTCGCGACCGTGGATTTGCCGGAGCCCGACAGCCCGGTGAAGAACACGGTGAACCCCTGGCGGTGCCGCGGCGGATGAGTCCGGCGCAGCTCCTCGACCACCTCGGGGAACGAGAACCACTCCGGAATCTCGACGCCCTCCTGCAGCCGGCGCCGCAGCTCGGTGCCCGACAGGCTCAGCGTGCGGGTGTTCTCGTCGACCTCGTCCTCCGGCATGTACTGAGCGCGGTCCTCGACGTAAACCATGTTCTTGAACGGCACCATCGTGATGCCGAGCTCCTCGGCGTGCTCCTGCATCAGGTGCTGCGCGTCGTACGGGCCGTAGAACGGTTTGCCGGTGCTGTCCTTGCCGGGGCCGGCGTGATCGCGGCCGACGATGAAATGCGTGCAGCCGTAGTTCTTGCGGATGATCGCGTGCCACAGCGCCTCGCGCGGTCCGCCCATGCGCATGGCGAGCGGCAGCAGGCTCAGCGCGGTCGTCTGCTCGGGGTAGTGCGCGAGCAGGTGCTCGTAGCAGCGCACGCGGGTGAAATGATCCACGTCGCCGGGCTTGGTCATGCCGACCACGGGATGAAGCAGCAGGTTCGCCTCGACGTCCTTGGCCGCACGAAACGTCAGCTCCAGGTGAGCGCGATGCATCGGGTTGCGGGTCTGGAACGCGACCACCTTCCGCCAGCCGAGCTTCTGGAAGCGGTCGCGCATTTCCTTCGGCGTATCTCGCAGGTGCTTGAAATCGTAGTGATTGGGCGCCTCGACGCCGCGGAGCCGGCCGCCGACGTAGACCGGGTGGGCATTGTGCATCAGATAGTGGACGGCCGGATGAGCCTCGTCCTCGGTGCCGAACACGGAACGCGCTTCGAGGGCCTTGTCGGGCCGGTAGATGCTCGACACCTCGAGGGTTGCGATCAGCACGCCTTCCTGATCACGGAGCGCGATCGTGTCGCCGTCGGAAATCGAGCCGGCGAAGTCCTCCGTGACGTCGAGCGTAACCGGCATCGGCCACAGCACGCCGTTGCCGAGGCGCATTTCCCTGACGACCCCCTGATAGTCGCCTTTGTCCATGAAGCCTTCGAGGGGCGAGAACGCCCCGTTCAGCAGCAGCTCGATGTCGCACAGCTGGCGCATCGTCAGGTCCCACGAAACCAGATCCCGCGCCCGGCGCTTCTCGGCGTCACGCTCGGAATCGGGCAGGTACAGATTCTTCAACTCCCCTCCGTGGGGTTCCTTGAACGCTCCCATGTCGTCGCTGCTCCTCAACTTCCGAAGTTAAAACAATTTCTTAGGCCGCAGAACTGGAGTGGACGCACGACGGACACGGCGGCGCGCCGCATCGAGCCCGCTCGACGCGGCACCGCCGCCGTAGTCGCGGGCGCCTGCTTAGTCCCCGATCAGTTGCTGTACCGCGGCGCGAATGCCCGCAGCGTTGATCGCGGGCAGATATTGCGCTCCATCGTCGCGCGATTTCAAGGTTTTCTTGACCATGCCCTCCAGATTCGGCCGCTTTTCGGCGGGCGACGCGCCCTTTCCGATGCCGCCGCCCAGCTCGACGATCGTATCGATGCCGGTGTCGAGGGCCGTGTTCAGGCAGTCGAACCACAGCACTGGATTGAAAAGCTGAAAGAACAGGCGCGACCGGATCGCACTCGGCTCCGCGTCGTGGAGGCCGCCGGTGTAATTTGACAGAACACCGAAGGACAGCGGCTCGAGCTGCGCCGTCTCCAGCACCTCGCGAAAGGGCTGCGCCGCGCTGACCATCAGGTACGTGTGGAAGGCCCCTTCCGTGTTCAGCCTTATCGCGCGCTTGCCCTTGTGACGCTCCGCCATCTCCGCCGTCAGCGCATCGAGATCGCGTTCCTCGCCGGCGACGACCGTCTGGTCGGGCAGATTGCAGCCGCCGATGCCGCAGAAGTGCTTGTCGGCGAGGTCCCTGGCGGAATCGACGTCGAGAGTCGTGGCCAGCATGCCGCCCCGGCCGAGCTCGCTCATCAGCCGGCCGCGCTCGCTGACCAGGCCGAGCGCGCGCTCGAACGTCAGCGCTCCGGCCGCGACGAGGGCGCTGTACTCGCCGAGGCTGTGCCCTGCCGCGAGAGCGGGCGTGCCGACGGCATCGCCGGCGAGTGCCCTGAACGCTTCGAGACAGGCCACTTCGTGCGTCAGCAGCGCAGGCTGCGTGAAGCGGGTCTTATTCAGCTCGTCGCGCGGATCCTCGAAGCTGAGCTCGCGCATGTCGTAGCCGACGACGGCGCTTGCGCGTTCGTAGACGTTGCGCGCCTCGGGAAACTCGTCCACGAGATCGGAGCCCATGCCCACGTACTGCGAGCCCTGTCCCGGAAAGATCAACAACAGCTTCCGTTCCGCCACGAACCCGTCATCCGACTGAAAAAAAGGGGGCGACAGAATACGCCGGGCGGTCGAGGCCGCTCAAGCCCGCAGCGCCGCGGCACGGCCCGGTGCTGCTTCAGCCGGCAACGGGCAAGTCACCGGCCGAGCGCGGCTTCCGCGAGCCGGACCCAGTACGCCGCGCCGATCGTCAGCACCTCGTCGTTGAAGTCGTACTGCGGGTTGTGAATCATGCAGCTGCCCTCGCCGTCACCGTTGCCTATGAAGACGTAACAGCCGGGCCTGCGCTCGAGCATCAGCGAGAAATCCTCGGAGCCCAGCACCGGCTCCGCGTTCAAGGTGACCGCGTCGTCGCCGACGACCTCGGCCGCCGCGGCGGCGGCGAGCCGGGTCGCGTCCGGATCGTTGACGACGGGCGGAAACTGCACGCCGAACTCGACCTCCCCGCGAGCGCCGAGGCTGCCGGCGATGCCCTGAACCAGGCCCTCGAGACGCGCGCGGATGTCGCGGCGCACGCCCGGGTCCAGCGCGCGCAGAGCGCCGCCGAAGCTGATCGACTCGGGGATCACGTTGTGCGCGTCTCCGCCGTGAACCTTCGTCACGCTGACGACCGCGGAGCGCAGCGGGTCCACGCCGCGGCTGACGATGCTCTGCAACGCCACGACCGTCTGCGCGAACGCATGCACCGGGTCCACACCGTGATGCGGCAGAGCGCCGTGCCCGCCGCGGCCGGTGATCGTCGCATCGAAGGCGTCCATCGACGCCATGATCGGTCCGGGCCGCATTGCGAAGCTCCCCTCGGGCAGCCCGGGCCAGTTGTGCATGCCGAAGACGCGATCGACCGGGAAACGCTCGAACAGCCCCTCCTCGATCATCGCTTTCGCGCCGCCCGCGCCTTCCTCCGCGGGCTGAAAGACGAACCGGACCGTGCCGTCGAAATCGTGATGCTCCGCGAGGTGTCGCGCAGCCGCTAACAGCATGACGGTGTGGCCGTCGTGGCCGCAGGCGTGCATCCGGCCGTCGAAGCGGGAGCGATGGGCGAAGACGTTGCGCTCCTGCAGCGGCAGCGCGTCCATGTCCGCGCGCAAGGCGATCGCGGGCCCCGGCCCCGCAGTCAGCGACGCGACGACGCCGGTCCTGCCGAGGCCGACGTGCACGTCGAGACCGATCCGACGCAGCTCCGCCGCGACGAAGTCCGAAGTGCGCCGCTCCTCGAAAGCGAGCTCCGGGTGGGCGTGCAGATCGCGGCGCCAGCCGATCAGCTCCTCGCGCCGAGCATCGATGTCCGGGATCGTCGCGCGCATCATGCCTCTCCAGCTTTCGCCCCGCCGGCGTGCAGCCCCGGGAAAGCGACGGCGGCCGCCGCGTCAGCCCGCCGCGGGGCTCGGCGGAGCAACGAGCGTCTTGGACCGGCTCGCCTCGCCCTCGTTCTCGTCGACCCGGAGCAGCAGCACGAAGCCGACGACGAACAGCACCAGCACCACGGACACGCCTGCGCGCTGCGAGCCCGTCGCCTGCGTCAGGATCCCGAGCAGCAGCGGCCCGATGAACGCCGTCAGCTTACCGGAGAAGGCGAAGAAGCCGAAGAACTCGTTCTCGGCGTCCCTCGGCACGAAACGCCCCATCAGTGAGCGGCTCGCCGACTGATTCGGACCGACGAAGATGCCGAGCAGAATGCCGGCGACCCAGAGGCCCTCCTTGCTCGCGGCCGTGACGGCGAGCGCCGTTGCCGCGATCAGCCCGATCAGCGACACGATGATCGTCTTCTTGCCGCCGATCTTGTCGTCGAGGAACCCCATCGCGACGGCCCCGGTGCCGGCCGCGAGATTCAGCACGATGCCGAACACGAGCACCTCTTCCAGCGTGAAGCCGAAAGTCTCGGCCGCGTAGATGCCGCCGAAAGCAAAGACCGTGACGAGCCCGTCGTTGTAAATCAGCCTCGCGACGAGAAAACGCACGGTCTGCCGATGGCGTCGCACTTCGGCGAAGGTCCGCCGCAGCTGCAGCATCGCCTCTGTTGCGATCCGGCCCGGCGACGACACGTGCGACTTGTCCTCCCTGACCCACAGGAACAGCGGCAGGCTGAACACGACGAACCACACCGCGACGAGCAGGTTCGTCGCGCGGACGTTCTCTCCGTTCTCGCTCGAGAAGCCGAGCACCGGGGTCTCGGGCTGCACCAGCGCGACCAGCGCGAGCGCGAGCGCGACGAGCCCCCCGAAATACCCGAGCCCCCAGCCCCACCCGGACACGGTGCCGATGCGGCCGGGCGGCGCCACGTCCGGCAGGAAAGCGTTGTAGAAGACGGTGCCGAACTCGTAGGCGATGTTGGCGACGACGAACAGCGCGAGCGCCGCGACGACCTCGCCCGGCATCACGAAATAGAGCGAAGCCGTCGCCGCAGCGCAGGCGAACGTCGACAGCACGACGAACAGCTTCCGGTACCCGCCGCGGTCCGCGAAGGCGCCGAGCAGCGGCGAGCAGAACGCGACGACCAGCGCCGTGATCGTTACACCGCGCGACCAGAGCGCCGTGCCGCGGATAGGATCGTCGGCGATGGCCTGGGTGAAGTATGTGGCATAGACAAACGTCACGACGAGCGTCGTGAACGGCGAATTCGCGAAATCGTATAGAGCCCAGGACCAGACCGCGCGCCGCGAACTCCCAGTGCCGTTGGCCATGACGGGTTCCGTGAGGTGAGGGCCGGGACGGTACCATCGCCGTCAGAGGCGGTTCAAGCGACCGCGACTTCGGTACCATTGAAAGCATGCGCATCGGATCGCCGAGAGAGATCAAGAACGAGGAGCACCGGGTGGGGCTCACCCCGGCCGCCGTGCGAGAGCTGACGGCGGCGGGCCACACCCTGCTGATCGAAAGCGGCGCCGGCGTCGACGCGGGGTTCGCGGACGCGGATTACGAAGCGTCCGGGGCGCGTCTGGTCGCGTCGGCCGACGAGCTCTACGCGCAGTCGGAGCTGATCGTCAAAGTCAAGGAGCCGCAGCGGCAGGAGCTCGACAGGCTGCGCCCCGATCACGTGCTGTTCGGCTACCTGCACCTCGCCGCGGAGCCCGAGCTTGCGCGGGCTCTGATGGACCGCGGCGTCACGGCGATCGCCTACGAGACGGTGACGGGCCCGGGCAACTCGCTGCCGCTGCTGGCGCCGATGAGCCGCATCGCGGGGCGAATGGCCGTACAGGTCGGCGCGCATCACCTCGAGAAACCCGCGGGGGGGATGGGCGTGCTGCTCGGCGGCGCACCCGGCGTGGCGGCGGCGCGGGTGCTCGTGATCGGCGCGGGCATCGCGGGGACGAGCGCCGTCGAGATCGCCGTCGGCATGCAGGCCGACGTCACCGTAGTCGACAACGACGTCGGCAAGCTCGAACGGCTGGCGTCCCGCTACGAGAACCGGGTCCGGACCGTGTATTCGACGGCCGACGCGATCGCCCGCTACACGGCGGACGCCGCCCTCGTCGTCGGCACGGTGCTGGTTCCCGGGCGCAGCGCCCCGAAGCTCGTCACCCGCGACATGGTGGCCGGGATGCGGGCCGGCGCGGTCATGGTCGACGTCGCTATCGACCAGGGCGGGTGCTTCGAGACGAGCCGGCCGACGACGCACGCGGACCCGGTCTATTCGGTCGACGGCGTGCTGCATTATTGCGTGACCAACATACCGGGCGCCGTGCCGCGGACCGCGACGCACGCGCTCGTCAACTCGACGCTGCCCCACGTCCGCTCGCTCGCCGACCACGGCTGGCGCAAGGCGCTCGAGCGCGACCCGCACCTGGCCGGCGGCCTGAACGTTCAGGGCGGGAGTCTGCGCCACCCGGCCGTCGCCGCCGAGCTCGGGCGAAGCGACATTCTGGCCCCGGCCACGCCTCCGACACCGTAGAGAGCCGCGGCCCGGGCGGCTACAGCAGCACTGCCTTACCGAATCTTCGCCGCCACGGTTCGATCGCCTCGCGATTGTAGACGTAGTCGGGCACCTCGGCCCGCAGCGCGGCGAGCACCGCGTCCGTCGCCCACGGCACCGCGGCCGCCAGCGTGCCGCCCCTGTTCGCGGCGATCATGTGCGGGCTCAGCAGCACCTTGTCGCCGAGCGCGAGCAGCCGCGCGCCGACCGGTGGAGGCTCCTGCGGCAGAACGTCGAGCGCGGCGCCGCCGATGCGATCCGCCTCGAGCGCGTCGCACAGCGCGTCGATGTCCACCATCGGGCCGCGCGCCGTGTTGATCAGCATCGCGTCCGGTTTCATCAGAGCGAGCTCGGAGGCGCCGATCAGCCCGCGCGTCTCGGGCGTCAGGTTGCAGTGCAGCGTCACGACGTCCGATTCGCGCAGCAACGTCTCGAGCGCCGCCCGCCGCACTCCGCGCGTCTCGAACGCGGCGTCGTCGACATACGGGTCCGCCGCGAGCAGCCGCGTGCGCCATGGCGCGAGCAGCTCCGCGACGCGGGAGCCGATTCGGCCGAGCCCGACGATGCCGACCGTGAGGCCGGGATAGCCGTCTCCGCGGCGGCCGAAATAGCGGCCCTCGAGCCGCTTGTCTCGCCACCCGCCGGCCTTGACGTGACGGTCCCGGGTGCCGAGTTTCTTCATGAAAGCAAGCATCAGCCCGATCGTGCCTTCGGCCACGCCGCCCCAGTTGGCCTCCGTGGGGCAATGCGTGACGAGGATGCCGAGCTCGCTCGCCGCGTCGACGTCGACGTCGTCCACACCGATCGTGTATTTCGAGATGATGCGCAGGTTCGGAAAGGCCCGCAGCAGGTCGCGCCCGATGACGCCTCCGCGATACGTCGCGCCGAGCAGCGCGGCCGCGTCCGGTGCCGCGGCCGCGAGTGCCGCCGCGCCGGAATCGTAGTCGCCGGCGACGACGTCGCAGCCCGCCAGCTCCAGCCTGCGATGCGACTCGCCGGTCTCGTCCACGGGCCTGTAGATCAGCACCTTGGGTCGGGTCATGGCCCCTGTTCCTGTTACCGCCTCGTTGCTTCTGCTCGTGCTACAGCATCGCGCCGTTCGTGGCCTCCAGAACCTCGACGGTGCCGTCGAATATCATCCGCAGGGCGACGTAAAGAATCAGCGCGAGGCCGACGTAGGCGATCCAGTGATGCCGCGCCAGCAGCCGCGCGATGACGACGGCGGCGAGCCCCATGAAAGCCACCGACAGCGCGAGCCCTACCACGAGCACCCAGCCGTGATCGCGCGCCGCACCGGCGACGGCCAGCACGTTGTCGAGCGACATCGAGACGTCGGCGATGATGATCTGCGTCGTCGCCTGCCGCATCGTCTTGCGCCCCTCTATGTTCGCCTCGCCGGCCGCTTCGGCAAGCCCGTCGTTCGGCTCGCCCGCCGTCTTACGTTGCCGCCGCTGCTCCTGCAGCTCGCGCCACAGCTTCCACGAGACCCACAGCAGCAACAGTCCTCCCGCGAGCAGCAGGCCGATGATCTGCAGCAGCTGCACCGTGATCGACGCGAAGCCGATCCGCATCAGCGTCGCCGCTGCGATGCCGATCACCATCGCGCGGGCGCGCTGCTCGCGCGGCAGCCCCGCCACGGCCATGCCCACGACGACCGCATTGTCGCCGGCCAGCACGAGGTCGATCATGACCACCTGCGCCAGCGCCACCAGCTCCGCTACCGGGACCATTTCGAGATCGCTTCCATCAGGGGGAATTCCCTCTCCAGGTGGGCCGCACAAGCGCCTCCGCGAGCTGTTGCAGCCGCTCTACAAAGTGGGTGGATTTCCGCCGGCTGCAGCGCCGGCGCGCGCGCGCCGCTCGTTGCGTTGCCGCCCGCGGATCGGTCATCATAACGGGCTGAACTTCGTCCTGCCTCTCCACTTTTATCCCCAACGAAGCGATTCCGCGATGACCAGAACATCACACAGTCTCCCTCTGCTCACGTTCACCGCCCTGCCGGCCCTGTTGCTGACGGCGGCGATGCCGGCCGAGGCGCAGGCCCCGGCGCGGCCGCAGCGGCCCGTGCTGGAGGAGATCGTCGTGACGGCGACGCGGATGGAGACGCCGCTGAACCAGGTGCCGGCCGCCATCAGCGTGGTGTCCAAGGAGGACATCCAGCTCGGCCGCCAACAGCTCGCGCTGGACGAGTCGCTGAGCCGGGTTCCCGGCCTGTTCATGCAAAATCGCTACAATTACGCGCAGGATCTGCGCGTATCCATTCGTGGGTTCGGAGCGCGGGCAAACTTCGGCATTCGCGGCGTCAAGATCCTCGTGGACGGTATTCCGGAGACCCTGCCCGACGGGCAGGGCTCGGTAGACGGCATCGACCTCGGCGCCGTCGAGCAGATCGAGGTGATCCGCGGCCCGAGCTCCTCGCTGTACGGCAACGCGTCCGGCGGTGTGATCAGCGTGACGTCCGAGGATCCGCCGGAGGATCCTTTCGCGGAGGTGCGTCTGTCCGGCGGCCGCTACGACTTTCAGAAGCTCCAGCTGAAGGCGGGCGGCCAGGGCGACCGCGTCGGCTATCTCGTCAGCCTGTCCGACTCCGATTACGAGGGCTTCAGGGAGCAGAGCCGCGCCGAGAACCGGCAGCTGTCGGGCCGGTTCAACTTCGATTTCGACGGAGACCGCGAGCTGCTTGCGGTCGTGAACGTCACCGATCAGCCCGTGTCGGACGACCCCGGAGGCCTGACGGCGGAGCTGGCTTCCACCGATCCGACATCGGCCTGGCCGGGCAACGTGCTGTTCGATGCAGGCGAGGCTCTCGAGCAGCAGCGCCTCGGCTTCGTGTACTCGATGCCGCTCGGCAGCGACCGTCACACGTTGACGGCCCGCAACTACTATGTCTGGCGCGACTTCAGCAACAGCCTGCCCTTCGTCAACGGCGGCATCGTGGAATTCGACCGCTTCTTCGCCGGCGGCGGGCTCAGCTATACGTACGACGGGTTCTGGCTCGACCGCCCGAACCGCGTGATCGTCGGCATCGACTACGACGATCAGGACGACGACCGGATGCGCTTCAACAACGACTTCGGCTCCCGCGGCGCGCTGACCTTCGACCAGAACGAGAGCGTGAACAGCCGCGGCCTGTTCGTTCAGAACGAGCTCAGCGTCACCGAAGATCTGCTGCTGACGATGGGCGTCCGCTTCGACCGCGTCGAGTTCGACGTGACCGATCGGTTCCTGTCGGACGGCGACGACTCCGGCACCCGCAGCCTCGACGGCACGAGCCCGATGCTGGGGCTCGTCTACACACTGTCGCCGAACCTGAACCTCTACGCGAATTACTCGAGTGCCTTCGAGACGCCCACGACGACGGAGTTCAACGACCCGAGCGGCGGCGGCGGTTTCAACCCCGGGCTCGACCCCCAGGAGGCGCAGAACCTCGAGGTGGGTCTGCGCGGCCTGATCGCCGACCGCCATCGCTACGAGATCGCGCTTTTCTCGATCGAGGTCGACGACGAGCTGATCCCGTTCGAGGTGCCGGGCAGCCCCGGCCGCGACTATTACGTCAACGCCGGCAAGTCGAGCCGCGACGGCGTCGAGTTCTCGCTGATCGCACAGCCCACGGATCGGCTGCAGGCGACATTGAGCTACACCTACTCCGACTTCACGTACGATCAGTTCATCGACGCGAACGGCCAGGACTTCGGCGGCAACACGATTCCGGGCACGAGCGAGAACGTGCTGTTCGGCGAGCTCAGCTACCGGGATCCGCGCGGCTGGTTCGGCGCGCTCGACGTGCTGTTCATCGACGAGCAGTTCGCGAACAATGCGAACACTGCCGTCAACGACAGCTATACGCTGTCGAACGTGCGCTTCGGATACGAGCACACCGCCGGGTCGCTGCTCGTAACGCCCTTCGTCGCGGTCAACAATCTGTTCGACGAGACGTACAACGCGAACGTGCGGATCAACGCTTTCGGCGGGCGGTTCTACGAGCCGGCGCCGGGGCGTAACGCTTATGCCGGCGTGTCACTGAATTACCGCTATTAGTCCGGCGGCGCTCGCTTCGCCTGCGGGCGCTTCCTGTCCCCTCAGCGGAGCGGGATCGAAGTGTCGAACGAGGGGCTGAGCCGGATCGGTCCGCCCTTTATCGTCGAAGGAGACGCCGGTGACGATCGAAACGGACGGTGACATTCAGGGCCTGAAGGCAGTCGGACGAGTGGTGTCGAGGGTGCTCGAGGACATGCTCGGGGCCGTCGAGCCTGGCATGAGCACTGGCGAGCTCGACGAGTTGGGGCGCGAGCTGCTCGAGCGCCACGGCGCGCGTTCGGCGCCGCAGCTCATGTACGGTTTCCCCGGCGCCACCTGCATCAGCATCAACGAAGAGGCCGCACACGGCGTGCCCGGCTCTCGCATCATTCGGCCCGGAGACGTGATCAACGTGGATGTCTCGGCCGAGATGAACGGGTACTTTGCCGACACCGGCGGTACACGCGTCGTACCGCCGTCCTCCGCGATCAAGAGCCGCTTGTGCCATGCGACAAGGGCTGCGCTGACCGAGGCTCTGAAGGAAGCCCGCGCCGGAAACCGCATCAATCGCATCGGCAAGGCCGTTCAGCGGGTCGCGGGGACGCACCGGTTCAAGATCATCAGGAATCTCGCCGGCCACGGCATCGGGCGCCGTCTCCATGAGGAGCCCGACAGCATCGTCGGATACTACGAACCGACGGATCCGAGGGTGTTGCGGGAAGGCATGGTGATTGCGATCGAGCCGTTCCTGTCTACGCGGAGTACTTTTGTGCGGGAGGCGTCTGACGGGTGGACCCTGCTGGGAGCGCAAGGGAACCTGTCTGCTCAATACGAGCATACGGTGATCGTGACACGCGGCAGCCCGATCATCGTCACAGCGCATTGACGAGCGGGCTGGCAACCGACCGTGCCGCGAGTGAGCAGGTCCACGCGCCTTTGCATGTGCAAAGCGCGTCTACGCTGCCGCTGAGTCTGGTCGCGTTCCCCCGCAACCAAACGGCTGCGGGAGGCTGATCTGATGAGCTGGGTGAGCGGTACATTCACTGTCTCGTGCGATCCTGCCAAGCTGGATCACGCGGTAATCGCGGAATTCCTCGCTTCTTCCTACTGGGCAAAGGGAATTCCGCGGACCATCGTCGAGAAGTCATTGGAGCACTCGTTGTGCTTCGCGCTGCTGGACCGCGAACGGCAGGTCGGATTCGCTCGCGTGATCTCCGACTACGCGACGATCGCCTACCTGGCGGACGTGTTCGTGCTTCCGGAGTACCGCGGGAGAGGCCTTGCGAAGTGGCTGATGGAGTGCATCATCAGCCACCCGGAACTGAAGGGTTTGCGGAGATGGATACTCGCAACCCGGGACGCCCACAGCCTCTACGAGAAGTTCGGCTTCCTGCCGCTCGAGAAGCCCGAGATTTTCATGGAACTGCACAATCCGAATGTCTACGGCACCGGATCGAGCTGATACACAACCCGTTGCGCGAATAGCCGAAGGAGCGCCGCCTTGGCAATGACCGTCAGCATCGCTGAATCCGACGCTGAGCTCGAGAGGGTCAGCGTCATTCTGCTTCAGCTTCGAGCGAGCTTCAGCCGAGAGAGCCTGCGGGCGCCGCAAGTGAATGCCCCGCCAGGCGAAGCGCAGTCGACGAGATCTGACGCCGCCCCGCCCCGGGCTCAGGGGCTGCGGTTCTCCCGGACGGGCTCGAGCGCCGCGGGCGGCACGGTACCCGCGGCACGGCCGCTGAGATAGGTCCACAGCTCGTCGTAATAGCGGGCGACCTCGGGGACCTCCCCCCACGGGCCGAGATCCGCGTTATCGCCGACATAGCCTCCGTCGAGCGCAGCATAGAACGCGCGCCGATCGAAGCGGCCGAGGCGATGCAGGAGGCTCGGCGCGAAGTCGCTGCCCTCGGCGTCCTCGGCGTGGCATGCGGCGCAGTGCTCGAGGTAAACACGCCAGCCGACATAGGTCGCGACGTCGCTGCGGCAGACGCCCGCGCCGGTATCGGCTTCGCGGGAGCATTCGACACGCGCGTCGGACCCCGCCGGACGAGCGCTGTCCGGCGGGGCCTGGGCGCTGGCGCCGACCGCGAGCGCCGCGGCGAGCAGCAACGCGGGCAAATTCCGGCCGCTCGGCCCGAGTGCAAACCGGCGCCCGAGGCGGGGCCGGAGCGGGGCGACCAGACGCGGCGTCTCCATGCCGCGCCGCCCTACTCTCCGCGCCCCACGCTCGCCGTCGCCGACTATCAGAAGTGGATCACCGACCGGATGCTCTTGCCTTCGTGCATCAGGTCGAAAGCGCGGTTGATGTCCTCGAGCTTCATCGTATGCGTGATGAACGGGTCGACCTTGATCTCGCCCTGCATGTACTGATCGACTATGCCCGGCAATTGGCTGCGGCCCTTGACGCCGCCGAAGGCGCTGCCGCGCCACACGCGTCCGGTCACGAGCTGGAACGGCCGTGTGCAGATCTCCTGCCCCGCTCCGGCGACGCCGATGATCGTCGACTCGCCCCACCCCTTGTGGCAGCACTCGAGCGCCGCGCGCATCAGGTTCACGTTGCCGATGGCCTCGAACGAGTAGTCGACGCCGCCGTCCGTCAGGTCGACGATAACTTCCTGGATCGGCCGATCGTATTTCTTCGGATTCACGAAATCCGTGGCGCCGAGTTGACGCGCGATCGTCTCCTTTTCCGGGTTGATGTCGATCGCGAGGATCCGTCCAGCCTTGGCCATGACGGCACCCTGAA